>CAZLIW010000219.1:0-3724 GCA_964559325.1 uncultured Halanaerobium sp.
AATCCTGAGATAGGATTTGCCATCATTGACAGGTTATTTGGAGGTTTTGGAAATGCAATAACAGAGGTAAGAGCCTTTACAGACATAGAACAGGTGGTAATAAAAAAAGTTATGTCCTGGATACTGGGAGATTTTAAAGAAGCCTGGCAGAATATTGCAGAATTAAAACCTGGCCTTTTGGAATTAGAATCCAACCCACAGTTTACACAAATCGTTCCAGATAGTGATATGACAATTATTATTACTCTATCTTCTCGAATCGCTGATATAGAAGGACTTATAAATATTTGTATTCCTTATATAATGTTAGAACCACTTGTTTCCAATTTGAATGCACAGTACTGGTTTGCCAGCACCAGAGAAAAACAGACTGCTGAACATATAGAACAGCTCAAAAAACGACTGCAGGATGCAAGTTTAGAAATACATGCTGAACTTGGTCAGACAGAACTAACAGTTGAAGATTTTCTATACCTGCAGCCGGGAGATGTAATAACTCTTGACAAAAAAGTAAAAGAAAATGTAGATGTAAGAATAGGTGAATTCAGAAAATATCGAGCAGCTGCAGGAACAAAAAATAGACATAAAGCAGTTAAAATAATTGGTGTAGCAGAAAACACGGTAGAGGAGAGTGAAAATGATGAGTAATGATGGAAACTTTTTATCCCAGGAAGAAATAGATGCTCTAATGAACAGCCAGGGAGATGAAGAAGATAGTGAAGAAATCTTAACCTCAGAAGAAATAGATGTAATAGGAGAAATAGGAAATATTTCTATGGGTTCTTCTGCTACTGCACTCTCTACCCTATTAGATAAAAAGGTGGAAATTACAGCACCTGAAGTAAATGTTATAAAATTTCAGGAAATAATAGATGAATATGATCGTCCCTGTGTTCTTGTCCGGGTTAAATATGTTGAAGGACTTGAAGGAGTAAATCTTCTTGTAATAAATACTGAAGATGCTGCTATTATTGCAGACCTCATGATGGGAGGAGATGGGGTCAGTGGTGTAGATGAAGATTCGCTAAATGAAATATATATAAGTGCTGTAGGTGAAGCAATGAATCAGATGATGGGTTCAGCATCTACTGCCATGTCGAATATACTGGATGAGATTGTAAACATTTCTCCACCAGCTGCAGAATATATAGAACTTGATGATGTACTGGAAAGTGATGAAGACTGGTTTGAGGCAGATGAAGAAGTTGTTGTAACTTCCTTTAATCTAAAAGTTGGAGATCTTATTGACAGTACTTTTAAACAGATATCATCCCTATCTTTTGTAAAAGAACTGGCTGATTCTCTTTTACACGAAGGTGAAGGATTGATGGACAAAACCATTGATGAGGAAAAGCTGGCGGAAGAAGCAAAAGAAGAGGTGGATATGTCTGCCAAAAAGGAGCTGCAGAATTCAGCAGGGGAAAAATCCACTGCAGAAAGTGCTTCAGCTGCTCAGCAGAGGCCGGCAGCTACCTCCAGACAGCAGACCAAAAATAGAAATATCAAAAAAGAAGAAGCGGTTGGTGTGCAGTCAGCACAGTTTCCTGAATTTGATGAACAGATATCTCAGCCGCTGCCGAATAATATGGAATTAATTAAAGATGTTCCTCTTGAGGTAACGGTTAGACTCGGCAAAACAAGTATGAAGATAAGAGAAATCTTAGAGCTTGGTGATGGATCAATAATAGAACTTGATAAACTGGCCGGTGAACCTGTGGATCTGCTTGTAAATGGAAAGCTGGTTGCTAAAGGTGAAGTGGTTGTAATTGATGAAAACTTTGGCTTCAGGGTAAAAGATATTATAAGTCCTGCTGAACGACTCACACAGCTTTAGTCAGGAGGCAGAAATGAATTATATCTGGGAAACAGCAAAAATAATTTTTTCGCTTGGAATTGTAATTATATTAATTTTTCTTCTTTATTATCTTCTGAGGGATAGGTTGAACTTTACAAACAACGCCAAACATATGAATGTGATAGATATTATGCGTCTCGGAAGTGGTGAAATTATCTATCTGATAGATAGTTTTGATAAAATAATTATGATTGCTTCCGGCAAACAGGGATCGACAAAAATTGAAAGCTGGGAAAAAAGTGAAATTAAACTGGAGCTTGATAAAATAGGTGATGATAATAATTCTGGCAAATTAAAGACAGATATTTTTAAAGATAAATTTATGCAGGCTTTAAATAGAACAAATTATCAGCAAAAAAAGCAAAAAAGTCGTGATAATGATGAATAAAAGGCTTATTTTAGTTCTTTTTTTAGTTTTGGTATTTTTAGTTTTCAATAGTCCAGCTATTGCACAGGATTTTAATCTTCCTGAATTTAGTTTTGAAATGAACAGTGGTGGTAATGAAGCAGATGATCTTGTTCTGTCGCTGAGAATACTTCTTCTGCTTACAGTTCTTTCTCTTGCTCCTGCTGTTATTATATTATTTACTTCATTTACCAGGATAATAATTGTGTTTTCAATATTAAAGCGGGCTCTGGCATTAAATAATATGCCTCCAAATCAGGTTTTAATTGGTATTGCAATATTTTTAACTATATTTATTATGGCACCTGTCTGGCAGGGTATAAATCAGGATGCACTTCAGCCATATCTCAATGAAGAGATTTCTATGGAGAGTGCTTATGAAAATACATTAAATCCGGTCAGAAATTTTATGTTTGATCAGGTCGATGAACGATCGATGGCACTTTTTACTGATATGGCAGAGATGGAGCGACCTGAAACTCAGGATGATATTCCCACTTATGTTCTTATTCCAGCATTTTTGGTTAATGAAATAAAAATCGCCTTTCAAATAGGTTTTTTAATCTATATACCATTTTTAATGATAGATATGATAGTTGCCAGTATTTTGATGTCGATGGGAATGATGATGCTTCCACCTGTTATAATATCTTTACCGTTTAAAATCCTATTATTTGTACTTGCAGATGGATGGCATCTACTTATCGGGTCACTTGTACAGACTTTTAATTAGTAAGGAGGCAGCATTTTGGACGAAGCTCTTGTAGTTGATATAGGACGTCAGGCTGTTTATATTGTACTAAAAGTTATACTGCCTGTTCTTGGTATAGGTCTTCTCACCGGTCTGGCAGTTGCTATAATACAGGCAACAACTCAGATTCAGGAGCAGACACTTGCTTTTGTGCCAAAAATATTTGCAGTTCTGGCATCGATCGGATTTTTTGGGCCCTGGATTATGAGAACAGTTGTGGAATTTGTGCAGGAACTGCTGCGGAATATTCCTCTGTATGTGGGAGGGTGATGGTAGATGGGGGCAGAAATTTTAGGTAATAATTCTGTATATCTTTTTGTCTTAATTATGGTCCGCTATATTGGTATGATGCTGATTACTCCCATCTTTAGCAGTCAGGTAATAATAAATAGAGTTAAAATAATTCTTGCTGTAGCTCTGGCAGTTCTTACATATCCTATCCTTCAGCAGATGTATCAGATAGAATTTAATTTAAATCCTATTCTACTGCTTATAAATATCATGAGTGAACTTAGTATCGGACTGTTTATGGGATTTGCTGTTTTTCTGGTATTTTCTGCTGTACAGATGGCAGGTCAGTTTATTGATATGCAGATGGGTTTCAGAATTGCAAATGTTGTTGACCCTTTTACGGGAGCTAATTCACCTGTGATCGGTCAGTTCAAAAATATATTTACAACACTTATATTTCTGTCGGTAAATGGGCATCTAT
>CAZLIW010000220.1:0-3687 GCA_964559325.1 uncultured Halanaerobium sp.
ATTGTTTCCCATAAAGGAAAATACCTGAAAACCAATTTTTTCTCCCACTATTTCTTTTTTTAAACTTTTTGCCCAGATTACTTTTCCACTTGTAGCATCTGTTATTCTAAGATCAACTGCACAGCTGGCAACTGCATATTCCTGCTGGCCACCTTTTCCTCCAACAAGAAGCCCCAGGCCTCCTGTTTTCCGATCAATTTGATATTCTGTAATCGCTCCATCTACTAAATATTCAGCTCCCAACATTTCTCCAACTGTTGGTCCTTCATCTGCTTTAGTTCTATCCTGGCTTACAAGATTCTGCTCTGTCATAAAATTGTTGAAATTAACTCGATCCAGCACTTCAAACTGCCTTGATCGAATCAAAGCGGTAATCAGCATCTCAGTTGCTCCCTGTGTTACAACATAAGAACCTATCTCGCTATACTGGCCTGTTTTATCTTTAATGTCATAAATAGCTACCTGATATTTTTCCTTTATTTCTGGAAGTGAAACTAAAAGCTGTGTTGCTGTTGTAACATTTTCTTTTGATGTCATTATTTGATCAGCAGAATCAATTATCTTCTGCATGTCCATTTCAGAATACACTTCTTCCTGCTGATCTGCTTTTTCTGGAGTTAAACCAGCTGGACCACCTATAAATAGAGAAACAATTAATAATAAAGCAATCATTTCTTCCACTACATGCCACCTCCAATACTAATATAAATCTTCACCAGTAGGCCATTCATCAGTATTATATTGAATCTCTGTTACCTCACCTGTAATTTTATTTGTGAGTATTATTGTTACTACTCCTGTTTGTGGATCTTCAAAAACAGCTATTTCTATATCTCCAACTTCATAACTCTGTCCATCTCCAATATTATCTTCCAGCATCTTATTAACTATATCCTGCTGTATAATACTCATAATCCTACCATTTATACCATCAATAAATTGAGCAATTGGGTCTTTAGAAAGTGTCATTTCATTTTGTAAACTGGCAATATTTTGAGCAACCTGTCTGGCATCCGGATCATTCAAGATTTGGAACTTCCAGCTTGTAACAGTAGATGCCTTTATCCCTATACTTAAATAAAAAATTATAAGTACAGTGATAACAGATAATGACAATATTTTTCTGGCCATTTTTTAATTCACCTCGATTTTAATATATTACAAAACTTTTCCGACTATAAAATTACTAAAAACTAATCTTAAACCCACTCACAGAATAAAATTCTCCACTATCAAATTCGTCTTTATTATTAATAAATTTTGTTTCTATAAAAAAGAAATCTGTGAGATTTAAACCAACAAAACCCTGGTAATCTGCTTTCCCCATAAATTCTGCACCTATACCAATATATGGAGAAAAAAGTTTGTCTACAAGTGTCGTTTTAAAAGATAAAAAACCGGCCAAATTTATATCTTCATTTTCAAGATATATTGCTTCTATAACATATCCCAATCTGATATCATTAGATAACCAGTTTTCCATAATTGTATCTTCAAATTTCCCACCAAGGTTTAACTCTTTTTCTCCAGAATGATAATTTGTTACATAAAGACTAATACCACTCTGACCGCTTAAATCATTTTCTGCTTCTGCTGAAAGTTTTTGTGAATCCTGAATTAATTGAATTCTTTCTTGTAAATTAACATCTTTCTTTTCATCTATATCTTGAGCAAACACTCCCAAAGAACAGAAAAAAACAATTATAATAAAAATACAAAAGAACTTCAAAAAATTTTTCACAACCATAGTTCCACCTCTATTTCTATCTGTTTTTCAAATTATTATTTTTAAAATATATTTTCCAGAACATTATATGAATAAAAAGCAGCCTGAAGAACTTAATTATCACTTCAGACTGCATTTTGCTTTGTTAACAGTAATTAATTATAAAGTATTATTGTAAATGTTATTGATTAATATTGAGTGATAGAAGCATAGTTACCAAAACCATGCTGACCAATCATTGCTATATCAGTACAGTGGTAATTTCCTCCGCTTTGTGTTGTAACTGCTGTGTTAGCAACACCATGCTGGTTTACGAAACTTAAGTTTCTTTTTCCAGTTTGAATCTGAGTAATTGTGTTACCATATCCATGCTGACAAGCCATTGCTGTTAAATAATGCCCTGTTTGGGACTGGGTAATTATATTACCATGACCATCAGAATTAGCCATTGCTAAGTTTTCAGAACCTGATTGATTCAAACTGGTGGTATTTCCAAAACCTTCCTGAGAAATAACTGCAACATTATTTCCACAGCAATTATAGAATCCACCATGAAATCCATAAAAACCATACCCATCCTGTGTTATTGTGGCATTATTCATTACTCCCCACTGTTCTATCATTGCAAAATCTCCACCCCAGACACCACTATAAGCAGCTGCTGATAATGTTAACCCTAAAACAAATAGAACAGCTAAAAACAGCACTATAATATTCCTTCTCATTTTCGCCCCTCCTTTCTACTTAATTTTGCCTTTACAAAATACTGACTCAGAGATGACATTAAAAAATTAGTATTGTAAAATTTTTATATTTTTATTATCACCAATTTGGTTTATAGATATTTTCCCATTTCTTCTATTTTGCTCTAAAAAAGCACTGTTTTTATTCCCATATTGAGATACGTTTGCTTTAGTATTGGGAGCAAATTGTTTTATTGTTATAAAATTATCATTACCATGCTGATTTATGATTGCAGAAGATTTTTTATATTCAGAAAATTTATGTTGTAAAATATAAGCTTTATTAAAATTACCTACCTGAAAAATAAAAGCCGATCTATTTTTATAATCATTAGAAATATTATCTATATGATAATTATTACTATTTTTATAATCATTTTCTGAAAAATCATAATCTTTTTGTAAATATTTTGCTGATAAATTTTCTTCGGCATATACTGCAGAAGCAGAAAAAATCATTGTTAAAAATATAATTACTAAAATACTATAATATTTTTTAACTTTCAATTACTCCACCTCCTTCTGCTCCTTACACACTTATCTTAGCAGAGTATACTATTAATAAAATATAATATATCTCAAAAAAATCTCTAAAAAGCAAAAAAGCCACCTTGAATTGGTGACTTTTTTAAAAAATTTACTTTTATTTTATTTCTTTTATTTCAATTTCTGGTTTTTTATCCAGTTGAAGTTCATCACAAAGCTCATAAAATCTCCTCATTATAATCCCACTATCTACAAGACTCATATTGTGAAGAATTACATGAATTTTTTTGTTTACGTTAGATACTACATCGCCCAATCTTAAAGATTTAGATATTTTATTTACAATTTCTTCAAAAGAAACATTCAGCTTTACATCTTCAAAATTTATTGTTATCAAAGTAAATGACTTGTTAATCCGCTTAACCTGTCTCAGTTCAAGTTCATATACCTTTCTAAAAACATCCAGATCACAGCGCATTGCACCTTCTTTTATCAGTAAATTATCATCCATACTTTCTTTAATTCTACCACTGATATCTCTGCTTAATTTTATTCTATGGTATTCTTCTTTTAATTCCTGACCGGGAAGAACATTTAACTCATCTTTTAATATTTTTTCGCATTTTTTATAGCTGTTGATAGCTTCTGCTATCCTACCGAGTTTAACTAGAGCTTTTATATAGAGCAGATAAAAATTCTCCCGATAGGGATCATATTCAATTCCTTTGTGAA
>CAZLIW010000221.1:0-3672 GCA_964559325.1 uncultured Halanaerobium sp.
TGACCAATATTTATTCCCAGAAGTGGTACACCACTGCCGATAAAATGGTGAGATGTGTGGAGAAATGTTCCATCTCCACCAAAGACAATTATGTAATCTGCTTTTTCTCTAAGCTGCCTGTAGGTAGCTCCTCTTTTCTGCTGATCAAGATAAGAAGCTGCTTCCTTTTCTATGTAAAATTCAATACCTTCTTTTATAAACCAGTTTACAGCATTTTTTGCAGTAGAAAAAGCTTCTTTTTTTGCAAGGTTTAAAACCATTCCCGGTGTGGACATATTTTTACCTCCCAAGTTCTTCATGTGCTCCAAAAACTATTTTCTCGACATAACCTTCCCATTCTTTATTGTAAAATTTATTTTGAGAAGTCTTATTTCCATCATTAACTGTGTTATTATTTTTATTATCTGGCTCTGATTTATTATCAGTACTGTTTAAAATATCTGCTTTCTCTTTATTATCTACAGTATATTTCAGGTGAATCAAATATTCTATATTACTGCTTTCGGCTCCCGTTATTGGAGAATAATTTAGTCCTTTAAGTTCAAATCCTTCTGATATAAAAAAATTGCTTAAAGAAAGTATAACATCTCTGTGAACTGCCGGATCTTTAACTACTCCTTTTTTGCCAACCCTTTCTCTACCTGCCTCAAACTGAGGTTTTATTAAGGCAATAAAGTCACCAGATTTTTCCAAAAATTTTTTTACTCCGGGCACAATAAGCCGCAGAGAAATAAAAGATACATCTGTCACAATTAAAGGTACTTTTACCGGCAGCTGGTCAAACTCTAAATACCTGAAATTACAGCGCTCATAAACTTCAACTCGTTCATCATTTCTCAACTTCCAGGCAAGCTGACCATAACCTACATCTACTGCATAAACTTTTTTAGCCCCATTCTGGAGCAGGCAGTCAGTAAATCCACCTGTAGAAGCACCTATATCCATTGCTTCAGTTCCGGCAGGATCAACAGCAAAAACCTGTAGAGCTTTTTCCAGTTTATATCCACCCCGGCTCACATAGGGGTTTTTGTCTCCCTTTATATCAATATCTGAATTTTTTTTAATATGAGTTCCAGCTTTATCTACTAATTCACCGTCAACATAAACAATACCTGCCATAACTGCACGTTTTGCCCGGCTGCGGCTGGAAAACAAACCTCTTTCTGCTAGTATTATATCTAATCTTTCTTTTTTGGCCATAGTTCAGAAACCTCCTGATCAGAATCTAAAGCCTTTAAACAGTGTTTAATTATACCACGTGCATCTAAATTATAAACACTTCGCATTTCTTCCATAGAACCATGTGGTACAAATTCATCCGGAATACCAATTCGGTATATTTTCCCCGGGTTAAATCCATTTTGTTCAGCAAATTCCAGTACAGCTGAACCAAATCCACCACTTAAAACCTGTTCTTCTGCAGTAATAATCCTATTATATTTTCTAAAAAGATTTGACAGCATATCCTCATCAAGTGGCTTTACAAATCTGGCATCTATTAGTGCAGGAGAATATCCGTTTTCTTTCATTATTTCAGCAGCTTTTTTAGCTGGATATACACAGGAACCTACAGCCAGAATAACAAATTCCTCTCCTTCTATAAGTTGTTCTGCTTTTCCTATTTCCATTTTTTCAAAATCTTTTTCTTCATCAGAACCGCTGACCTCTCCTCGTGGATATCTAACTACAGTCGGTCCGGGATAATTTACTGCAGTATAAAGCATGTCCTGCAGCTGTGCTCCATCTCTTGGCGACATTATAACAATATTAGGAATAGGTCTTAAAAATGAAAAATCAAATAATCCCTGATGTGTTTCTCCATCATGACCAACGATTCCCGCCCTGTCGACCGCAATTGTTAGAGGCAGGTTCTGAAGACAGACATCATGGATAACCTGATCATATGCCCTCTGCAGAAAAGTAGAATAAATAGCACAGACTGGATTCATACCACCTCTGGCCAGACCGGCAGTTAAAGTTACAGCATGCTGTTCAGCTATTCCGACATCAAAATATCTGGCTGGATATTTTTTTGCAAAGTTGTTTAAGCCTGTACCTGATGGCATTGCTGCTGTAATTGCTGTAATTTTCTTATCATTATCGGCCAGCTTCTGCAGGGTTCTGCCGAATACTTTACTGTATGTAAGTTTTGTTTGTTTAGATTTATTTTTATCTTTTTTCCCTTTAGCTGGACTAACACCATGATATTGACTTGGATTGTTTTCTGCAGGCTGAAAGCCTTTCCCTTTTTTAGTAATAACATGCAGCAGTACAGGTTTTTTTATCTGTTCTGCTTTTCTAAAATGCTCAGTCAGTTCTTTTACATTGTGACCGTCAATTGGACCAATATATTTAAATCCCAATTCTTCGAACAGCACACCGGAAATTATTAAATATTTCAGGCCGTTCTTTATTCTTTCTGCTGTCTGAGTAAGTCTGCTGCCAAATTTAGGAATACGTTTGAGTATAAATTCAATATCCTCTTTTAAGCGGTTTAAAGCCGGATCTGCAGTTATTGTAGAAAGATATTGAGAAAGAGCTCCCACATTATCTGCAATCGACATTTTATTATCATTTAATATAACATTAAAGTTTGTTCCCATGTCACCAGCATGATTCATTGCCTCAAAAGCCATACCTGCTGTCATAGCACCATCACCAATAACAGCATAAATATCTCCCTTTTCTCCTCTTCTGTCACGGGCAAGTGCCAGTCCAAGAGCAGAAGATATAGAAGTACTGCTGTGGCCTACATCTATAATATCATGTTCATTTTCTTCGTATTTAGGATAACCTCTTAATCCGTTCTGCTGTCTTAGTGTATCAAATTCTTCTCTGCGGCCGGTCAGTATTTTATGAGTATATGCCTGGTGACCAACATCCCAAATTATCTTATCTATTGGGCTGTTGAGGTAGTAGTGGAGTGCAATTGTAAGCTCCACAGTTCCAAGATTTGAGGCCAAATGACCTCCAGTTTTAGAAATTGATTCAATAAGAAATGCTCTGATTTCATCTGCAAGATGTTCAAGTTCAGTATAATTCATTTTTTTGAGGTCTTCAGGTCCATCTATATTTGATAAAAATTTATACATAAATTCACTCCTAACAAACCTATTTCAAAAGACTGCGCAGATAATCTGCGGCCAGACCAAAAAAGGCCAGTATTTTACCTGTAAAAAACATAATTTCACTGGATTTTTTCATACCATAGCTTTTAAAGAAGGCCTTCCCACCAACTGTAAGAGAAGATGTAAGGCCTATAATAATTAGACTGGTAATTACATTAGGAAATCCATAAATATTTACAAACCGAATAACAATTACTGCACCAATTGCTCCACTGATAGTACCACATATATCACCAATTATATCACACATAAGACTGGCAACTTTATCACCATGTTTGACCAGAAAAAGCCCAGAACTGGCTCCAAATATTTTTTTGGCAGCTTTTGCATTAAATGGTTCAGGCCTGGCAACTGTAGCCGCTACTCCAACCATATCCGCGATAACACCTATCATTATAATAAGCAGCAGTATTATTACTGCTACCGGTAATGAAACAAATTGTACCTGAGTTTGAGAACTGAAGGTAACAAATACTGCAATAAAAAAAGTAATAATAGCAATAATAATGCTGCTGCGCAAATTATCCAAACTTTATACACCTCA
>CAZLIW010000222.1:0-3663 GCA_964559325.1 uncultured Halanaerobium sp.
TTCAATCTGACCTTCTACATTTTTAGGATTAATTGCCTTACCAAGATCCAGAGCAGAATAAACGTTTAGCACATCTATTATACCAGTATCTGTATCTACTTCTATTTCAAAAACCTGTGTCAAAAATGTATAAGCAACATAAACTTTATCTGCCTGACCTGTATTTTCATCTGGTTTATAAGTTACAGGAAAAAAACTTGCTTCAGACTCTAATCGATCTCCTGATTCCTTTACTCTTCTGGCCAGCTCCCAGTAAGTTATATAATCATCAGGATCATCATAGAGAAATACTCTACCATTTTCTACACCTAATTCGGGATGATTGCTCCTAAATTCAATGCTGCCATAATGATAAATATTGGCCAGAAGTTCTTCAGCCGCCTTTTTGACAGCATTTCCAGTAAAATAAGTCTGGCGTGTAGCTGAAGTTGATCCAGAGTTTTTGGTTTTATGAGTGTCTCCCTGAATTACTTCAAATTTTTCAGGATTTATTCTGAGTATTTCTGCAGCTATCTGAATCACTGTTGTAATTACACCCTGTCCAACATCTGCAGCCGCGGTTTTGATCTGTATTCTTTCATCCTCCATTATTTCTATAGAGGCAATAGAGTGATCTGGAAAACCCTCTCCATATCCAAAACCAAACATTATTGATGCCATACCTTTTCCATATTTCTTCATTTTCTATTACCTCCTTTCCAGCCGCTCATCTCTACTGCTGATTCTATTGTTTCTCTGGCATTTACACTGTGATTGAGCTGTTGTCCATTTGGAGTTATTGATCCTATTTCATAAATATTTTGCTTTCTAAAGTCTGCCGGATCCATACCAAGTTTTTCTGCAATAATATCCATCTGTGATTCATAGGCAAAAGCAGACTGTGTTGTTCCAAATCCTCTCATTGCACCACAGTAAGTATTATTTGTGTATACAGCATGAGAAACACCTTGCACGTTCTCACAGTTGTATGGACCAGTACAGTGGTACATTCCCTTATGGACTACAGCTGGCCCACTTGATGCATATGCTCCTGTATCACCAATAAACCTTGTTTCCCAGGCCTGAAGATAACCTTCTTTACTTACACCTGTCTTTGCATAGATTGTTATTGGATGTCTTTTGGATTGTGTAATCATTGATTCTTCTCTTGTATAGGTAAATTTAACAGGCCTGCCGGTTCTCATAGCAGCAATAGCAAGATGAATGTGAACAGATACATCTTCTTTTTTTCCAAATGCTCCACCAATTGTAGGCTGGATGATCCTTACCTGATTTTTAGCCAGCCTTAAAGACTGTGCTACATCTGCCTGTGTATCATGAAGCCACTGAGTTGAAGCCCAGATATTTATAACTCCTTTTCTTTCATCATAAAAAGCCACACCTGACTCATTCTGCATAGGAAGTTGATCTATAAATTGAGTCTGATATTTATTTTCTACAATTATATCAGAATTAGCAAATCCTTTTTCTACATCACCTTTATCTAAATTATGTGTTATTAATATATTTCCATCTGAATGAATCAAAGGAGCATCATCTTCCATTGCTCTAAAAGGATCTGTAATAATCTCCAGCTCTTCAACTTTTACTTTAATTAAATCCCTTGCTTTTTTAGCAGCATCTTTATTTTCGGCAACTACAACTGCAAGAGCATCACCTAAATACCTCATCTTTTCTCCTACTGCAATAAGTACTGGCTGATCGCGGATAATTAACCCATACTGTCTTATTTCAGGTATATCTTCTGCAGTAATAATATCAACTACTCCAGATACTTTAAGTGCTTTACTAATATCTATCTCTTTTAAGATTGCATGAGGATAAACTGCTCTTTTGACTTTTACATACAGCATATCATCAAAACTAATATCATCTGGATAAACAGCATCACCTGTTACTTTATCCCAGGCATCTGCTTTTAAAACATTGTGGCCTACAAAACGTTTGCTTTTCTTTTTTCCTTCTGCTGAACATCTTGTTGTATGTTTACAGTAATAATCTTTTACATCATATTTTTTACCCATCCTGATCACTCTCCTGGCCATCCATTTTTTCGGCAGCCATCATCACTGCATCAATTATTTTTGCATAACCTGTACAGCGGCAGATGTTACCCGAAAGCCCAAGCCGAATCTCTTTTTCAGCTGGATGTGGATTTTCATCAAGAAGTTTTTTGCTGGCAAGAACCATACCTGGAATGCAGAAACCACACTGTACTGCTCCTGCTTCAACAAATGATTCCTGTATAGGATGAAGGTTTTCTTTACTACCTAATCCTTCAATTGTAAGTATTTCTGACCCAGCTGCCTGAGGTGCAGGCACAAGACATGATGCCACAAGTTCACCATCCATAATTACTGTACAGGCACCACATTCTCCTTTTCCACACCCTTCTTTTGTACCGGTTAAACCAAGGTCTTCTCGCAAAAGATCAAGCAGGCGTGTGTAGGGAGTTATTTCAACTTCTCTCAGCTGTCCATTAACTGTTAAAGATATCTTCACTACCCACTCACCCTTTCTTTTTCTATTTTTTCAAGTGCATTTACCATAATCTCTGCTGCTACATCTTCTCTGTACTCTTTTGTCCCTCTCAGATCATCTATAGGAGAAATATTATTTTTTACTTCTTCTGCTATTTTTTGATAGTTAAGCTGAGATAGTTTTTTCTTCAACATTTTTTCTTCTATCATATTTAATCTTTTTGGCACAGGTGCAACTGACCCCATTGCCAGACCGGCTCGTTTTATCAGATCATCTTCAAACTCTAAGACAAAGCTTAAAGTTAAAGTTGAAATAACAAGTGCTTTTCTTCGCCCTATTTTTTCCCAGTAAGAATGAACTTCAAAATCTGAAATAGGAATTTCTATTCCTGTAAGAATTTCATTATCTTTCAAAATATTCTTTTTGGGACCTGTAAAAAATTTATCAGATTCAACGATTCTTCTCTCTTTTTTAGAAGACAGATGAAATCTAGCTTCATATGCAAGTAGTGGAGCCAGAAGATCTCCTGCAGGAGAGGAAGTACATATGTTTCCACCTATAGTACCTCTACTTCTTATCTGTGGTGAACCTACATCTAAAGCTGCTGCACTAAGTGCTGAAAAATATTTATTAATTAAATCTGATTTCATAATTTCAAGATGTGTCACAAGTGGCCCTATAAAAATACTTTTTCCCCTTTTTTCTATCTTTTTTAAATCTTCAATCCTACTTATATCAAGCCAGTTTTCTATCTCATGAAGTCTTTCGTTATATTGAACAAAAATATCTGTTGCACCGGCCACTAAATTAACTTTATCTCTGTATTTATCTCTAATCTCAAGTACTTCTTTTAAAGAACCGGGCTGAAAATAATTTTTAAAATCTGTTCCAGAAATCTGCTGATTGTTTTCTTGTTTTATAAGCGATTTTCTCATAATCCAGTATCTTCACCTCCTGATTTTCCATCAAAAACTTACCACCAACAATTGTAGTATCTACCATCCCTCCATTAATACCAAATAATATATGTGCAAAACTGTTATCTGAATTAATTTCTGTAGGAGGATCATAATTTACAACAATAATATCTGCTGCTGCACCTTCTTCTAAAACACCAAGTTTTTTCTCAAATGTTTTTTCTGCTATTAGAGCATTATTTTTAAATACCATTTCTGGTATTTC
>CAZLIW010000223.1:0-3661 GCA_964559325.1 uncultured Halanaerobium sp.
ATTAATTTTATTACCGAAAAACATGTAGAACTTTATTTTGATGAGTATAATTTTGAAAAAGAGTCATTTCGTAAATATGTTGGTGATGCGATCAATGAGTTTAAAAAAAATTATAATCGAGATGAAGAAAATATCTGGGTTGCTGAGATAGAGGGAAGATTTGCAGGATCGATTGCTCTGGTTAAAGAAAATGATAATTTGGGACAATTAAGGTGGTTTTTAGTAGAATCAGATTTTAGAGGTTATGGACTGGGTAATAAATTGATCAAAACTCTGCTGCAGTTTTCCCGCGAAAAAAAATACAGACAGATTCTGCTCTGGACTGTAAGTGAATTAGATGCAGCAAGGCATCTTTATGCGAAGTATGGTTTTGAAATAACTGAAACAAAAGAACATGAGATATGGGGTAATTTTCTTAAGGAAGAGCGGTGGGATTTATTTTTATAACAGTTATATAAAATATGTAGAAAAGTGTCAGAAGATGTAGAAAGAGCAGACAGAGGCAAAGTAAGCATCTGTTAAAAATTAAAAAGTTTATGGAAAGTTTGAAATGAGCTAGTAAAGCTGTTCGTAAATTTATAGTAAAGAAATTATATTCCTGTATGGGGGAATAAATAATGAGGATAAAGAAATTTTCTCAAAAATACAATCTCAGTTATGATACAATTCGCTATTACATAAAATTAAATTTGCTTGTTCCGGAAAAAATAGGAGGACAGTATTTTTTTAATGAAGAGTGCCGATCAGATATTGAAGAGGTGCTGAAGCTTAAAGAGATGGAATTTTCGCTGCAGGAAATTAAAGAAATTTTATATTTTAAGCGGATCGGTAAGCTTACTTCTTATCAGAAAAACAATTATTATCAAAATCTTTTCAAAAACAAAATAGAGGATATTGAATCCCGTATTGAGGAACTTGTACATGCTGAAGAAGATCTGAACAAGAAGCTGGATGAACTTCTTTCTGATAATTATGATAGTTCTTATAGAATGGGTATTGATTTATCTGCCCTTCCTTTATTTTCCTGTCCTGACTGTGGAGCAAAATTGAGCTTATCAGCTGACAGTGTGGCAGAAAATCAGATACTGGAAGGTGAACTTAACTGCAGCTGTGGCAGAAGTTTAAAGATTAAAGATGGGATTTTGTATTCTTTTGATCCAGCGGCAGAGAAGATGGATCTTAAAACTGGTAATAATGAATATAACCACATTGAGAGCTATGTTAAAACAACTGATTCCGATTATATGGATAAAACCTATAAAGGGCTGGAATGGATGAAGAGGGAGATCGATTTTGAAAATCTGAAGGGAAAAGTTATTTTAGAACCCGGAAGTGGATTTGGATTTCTGCTGCGTCATATTTATAATGATCTGCCGGAAGACTGTGTCTACATATGTGTGGACAAAAATCCTGACTATAATATTTTTCTCAAAAAAACTCTGGAGCTTTCTCATCAGAAGAAAAAAATTATCTTTATTAATGCTGATCTACCAGAACTTCCTCTTAAAGATAATACAGCAGATTATATGCTGGACTTTACCGGTATAACAGGATATTCTTTTGAAAGAGGAGGTTTTTTTCCTGAACTGCTGAATGATTATCTAAAAGATGATATTAAAGTACTGGCCACATTTATTATATATCACCGATTTGGGCCTAAAAATATTGTTCCAGAAAATCTGAGAAAATATTTTAGATATCAAAATATTAAGGATGCTTTTATTGAGCTTGGATTTAAAATAGAGGAAGAAGTTAAGTCAGAGATAGAAAAAATAGATGAAGATATAGGAGAATATGAGCAGTTTGCACAGATTGGAGATCAGATTTATTCCTATCAGCTGAAATTAAGAAGGTGGAGTTAACTCCACCTTCTAGTTATTTTTGGGTATAATTTTTTGCTAACTGCTGTTGCAGTCGAGTTCCCTCCATGATTTATACTTTAATTAAGATAAATTTTTGGGGGGATAAAAAATGTTAGAAAATATTTTTAGGCAGAGTAAAATTCATTTTTTGGACAGAGAAAATACTAATTTAATTTTGTTTTTATCAGGAAAATCAATCTCACTTTTTGGTTCATCTATCTATGCTTTTGTTATTGGACTGTATTTGTTAAAAACAACAGGTTCAGGTCTTACCTTTGCAGTTAATCTGATTTTATATACACTTCCAGCGGTGATTATAAATCCATTTGCAGGAGTGCTGGCTGATAGATTAAATAAAAAGCTGCTGGTTGCTGGTTCTGATTTTTTAAATGGTTTATTTTTAACTCTTATATATTTTTATACTTTAAAACACAGTCTGACAGTTAACCTTCTCTATACCAGTACTTTTGTTATGACATCTTTAACAGTTTTTTTTGATATTGCTGCAGAATCGGCAAAACCGGATTTAGTGAGGGAGGAAAATCTGGTCCGAATTAATTCTCTGGCCAGAGTAATAGAATCGACTTCTTTTATTGCTGGCCCACTGTTTGGTGGAGTAATTTATGTTATTTTTAATACAGAAGTTTTTATTTTACTGAATGCTGTTTCTTTTACCGCGGCTGCTGTAATTGAATATTTTATAGATTACAATTTTAATCATACTGAAACTGACCTAAAAGATAATCCGAAAAGCGGTCAAATTGATAAAAAAAATAAAATTTTATCAGATTTTTTTCTTAAATTTAAAGAAGGATATAAATATATTTTTAATGACAGATATCTAAAATCTCTTGTGTTTATATTTATTTCTCTCAATTTTTTCTTTAACTTTACGATAATTGTTCCACTTCCATATCTTTTGAATAATATATGGGATATTAGCTCTTTATTTTATGGAATAATCCAGGGAGCTTTTCCAGTCGGCATGATACTGGGGGCGGTTATGACAGATCGTATATTAAATATGATATCCTACAGCAGGCTGTTAAAAAAGATTATATTTTTAACAGGTGGTGGGGTTTTATTATTTGTGCTGCCGTTAATTTTATTTTCAGCCGCTCCAGGAGAACTTTTTGTTTTAGTATATTACTCTATTTTGATGTTTTTATGTGGTGTTTCTGTGGCCTGGATAGATATACCGGCAAATGTTTTAATACAGAAAATAGTTCCCAAAAAAATACTGGGTCGGGTTATAAGTGTTAAGTTCAGCCTTATAAAAATTATTGTACCACTATCACTTTTAATTTCCGGTTATTTGATAAATTATCTTTCACCCATCTTTTTAATTGGCTCTGGAGCATTAATTTTTATAGTTTTTAATTTTATGTTTTTTGCTTCTGATTTAGGAAAAGATTTTTTATCTAAAACAGTTAAATAAATTTCAATTAAGCTATTACCATAATGGGAAACACTGCATTTTTTATAATATTTATGACAGTTTTTGCCAAATAAGCTGTAATTGAGCTGTCACTATGATGGAGAGTGGTAGACTGGTTATCTGTCTTCAAAAAACCAACAAAAATTGCTGAATCAGCAGTTTAAAAAATAAAATTAATCTTTGCTAATTAACTTTTGCTAAAAGATAAGCGGCCAGTTTAAATATAACTGACCGCTTTTGTTAAATAGATAATATATTCTGTTTTCTAAATTGATTTTTAGCTGTTAGATTAGATATGCTATTTTAAGCTGAAATATATATAAAGAAGTTTCCACTTTTTGTAGTTTTAAAAATAATTTTT
>CAZLIW010000224.1:0-3656 GCA_964559325.1 uncultured Halanaerobium sp.
AGCCTGCAGTTTTGTACACTATGAAGATTTTAACCCCCTGAGATCAAGAATTAAAGTGAAAAAAGATGAAAGACAGGGTGATGATATTCCATTTGTCTGTCGACAGTGTGGTGATGCTCCCTGTGTAAACAGCTGTCCTACAGGTGCGCTGAGCAGAGATGAAAATACTAATGCAGTTCTGCTGGATAAAGAACTCTGTATTGAATGTGGAAAATGTGCACAGGCCTGTCCATTTGATGCAGTAAATTTTTTGGGTTCTGACAGAAAAGATCAAAAAGACTATCCATATATTTGTGATCTGTGTGGAGGGAACCCGGAATGTGTTTCCCGCTGTCCCACCGGTGCACTTCAATTTGGTCTGGCAGAAGAAAAAATTAACACTGGAGGTGCTTAATTATGTTTGGATACAGCAAAAAAGTCCTGAGAGTTAATTTAAGCAGAAGCAGTACAGATGTAGAAAAATTACCCGATAATTACATAAAAAAGTATCTGGGCGGAAGAGGTTTTAACATGAGGCGCCTTTATGATGAAGTTCCGGTGGATGTTGATCCACTTGGAGAAGAAAACAAGCTGTTGATAAGTGTGGGGCCGCTGAATGGGACACTTTTCCCCGGTGCGGCAAGAGTTAATTTTAGCGCAAAATCTCCTCAGACTGGAATTCTGGGAGATTCCAATACAGGTGGTTTTTTTGGCCCTGAACTTAAATATGCTGGCTTTGACCAGGTAATAATTGAAGGAAAATCTGATAAAGCAGTTTATCTATATATAAAAGATGGAAAAGCAGAACTCAGATCGGCCGACCATCTTATGGGGAAGGATATATTTGAGACACAGGATTTAATAGAGGAAGAGTTGGGTGATGACAGGATACAGACAGCCTGTATTGGGCCAGCTTCAGAAAACGGAGTTGTTTTTTCCGGTATCTTCTGCAATAAGGTAAGAGCTGCTGCCAGAACTGGAATGGGGCTGGTAATGGCCTCCAAAAATTTAAAAGCTGTAGCTGTTAGAGGTACTAAAAATCTAAGTGCTGTTGAAGCAGATAAATTTATGGATTTGATAAATAAACTGGATAAAAAAATAAGAGAGCACAGTGAATATAATACAAGGGTCAGAATGGGAACAACACAGCTTGTCAGCTCTCTAAATAAACTGGGCTGTCTTGCAACAAAGCATTTTCAGACAGGAAGATTTGAAGCAGTTGATCAAATTAGTGGAGAATATCTGGAAGAAAACTATAAGAAAAAGTCGAAAGCATGTTACAGCTGTACAATACCCTGCAGCAGATTTTTCGAGATTGATAGAGGCAGACATAAGGGATTAAAAAGTGAGGGACCTGAATTTGAAGGACTGGCTGGATTTTCTTCACGGGTTGGAATAGAAAATATTGAGGATTCTTTAAAAGCTGTTGATCTCTGCAACAGATATGGACTTGATGTTATTACAGCTTCTGAATGTATTTCTTTTGCCATGGAGCTTTACCAGCGCGGTATTATTGATGAAAATTATGCAGATGGACTGGATCTAAGCTGGGGTAATGCAGAGAGTGTAATAAAATTGATAAAAAAAATTAAGAGCAGAGAAGGATTTGGAGATCTGCTTGCAGACGGAGTTGTAAAGGCTGCAGAAAAAATTGGAAGAGGAAGCGCAAAATATGCCATGCATGTAAAAGGGCTGGAAATATTTCAGGCTGATCCCAGAGGTATAAAAGGATATGCACTGGGGCTGGCAACTGCTACACGTGGTGGAGATCATTTAAGAAGTGAGCCCTGGTTTGAATTTACAGAAGATGCAGAAGCAGGTAAGGAGCGGTTTGGAGCAGCAGAAGCTGCTTTTAGGCTGGAATATAAAGGAAAGGGTCGAGTTGTAAAATTTTATGAAGAAAGATGTGTGCTGGCTGACTGTATGAATGCCTGTAAAAATACCATTGTTAATATGGAAATACTCAATTATGATGAAGCAGCTGAATTATTGAGCTATCTGACAGGTATGGAATTTTTGGAAGAAGAAATTCAGCAGTCTGCTGAAAGAATTTTAAATCTGGAAAAGGCATATAATACTCTGGCCGGTATGAGGAGAAAAGATGATACTTTGCCGGAAAGGTTTCTAAAAGAACCTCTGCCTGAAGATAGTGGTCCTTCTGCAGGAAGTGTTGTAGAGCTGGAGCCGATGCTGGATGAATATTATGAAGATCACGGCTGGAACTTAAAAACGGGAATACCAAAAGAGGAGAAATTGAAAAGTTTAGGACTAAATAAAGTAATATTAGATTTTAAGAGAAAGGGGATAATAAAATGAGCAGAGATGAGAAGAGTGGAGAAAAGACTGGAGTAGAGAGAAGTAAAGATGAGGAGAGAGTAGAATTTCATGGGGGGAAATACACTGTTTTTATCCCCATAATCCTGGCACTTATGGGTTTAACATATATAGCAGTAAAAAATGCCAATATTCCTGAGTACTGGGTTGTTTTTCTGCTGCCGATGATTGTGATGATGCCGTTTGCAAAAAATAAGAGAAAGTATTCTGAAGCAATAATAAATGGTTTTAGATCAGATGTCGGTATGATACTTATTGGAGCTGTTATTCTTGCCGGTATTTCTGGAGCTATCTTAAATCAGAGTGGTCTGGTTAAAACTCTTGCTTACTATCTGGTGAGCTTAAATCTGGTAGGTTCTAAATATGTTGTGGCAACATTTATCTTAACCTGTCTTATAGCTTTTTCTACTGGTACTTCTGTTGGTACTATCTTTGTTGTTGGTCCAATTCTTTATCCGGTTGGATATCTGGTAGGAGCTTCTCCTGCATTTTTGGTAGGTGCAATAGTTTCTGGTGGTGCTTTTGGAGATAATCTTTCGCCGGTTTCTGATACCACCATAGCTTCTGCTGCAACCCAGGAGGTAGATCTAGGTGGTGTAGTTAAAAGCAGGTTAAAATATTCTATTCCCGCTGCAGTTATAACTATTTTTCTTTATTTAATTTTTAGTGGCAGTGGCAATATGGTGGGCGGGGCTGAAGAGTATTTATCTCAGCCAGAACCCATCAGCCTTCTCTTTCTTTTAGTGCCAGCTGTAATAGTATATTTTGCTTTTCAGCAGCGCCATCTTTTTGAAGCACTGAGCTATGGCATTATAGTTGGCCTGGTTTTAGGTATAGTGACTGGAATTATTCCACCACAGGATATAATTTCTGTGCCAGAGCCTTTTGGTGCTGGAGGTATTATTTTAGAAGGTATTCAGAATGCTATTCCAACTGTGATAGTGGTTTTAGTTTTATTTGCTCAGATTAATGTACTAAAAGAAGGTGGCGGAATAGATATTATTATGGAAAAGGTCGGTAATTTTGTAAGAGGACCGAAAACTGCAGAATTATCTATGTCATCACTCCTTATTGTGCTTAATTTAATTACAGGTCTTAATACTGCAGCCATTATTGGTTCTGGCGAAATTGCCAAAAAATTGGGAAAAAAATATAAAATTGACGGTTACAGAAGGGCAAATATTCTTGACTGTGCAGGTACTACCTTTAATTACCTGCTTCCATATATGGTTCCTGTAGTAGTAGGGTCAATGATTGCTTCTATGTATGCACCGGTTGAGAATGCCGTACAGGTTTCTCCGGTTCAGGTTGTTACACATCAATTTTATCCCTGGGTAATGCTG
>CAZLIW010000225.1:0-3652 GCA_964559325.1 uncultured Halanaerobium sp.
TTTTTTGTTCTTAAAAGTTCGTATTCATAATCTATTCCGGCAGCTCCAACTCCCTTACAGCTATGTCCCACTGCAATTATTAGTGTAGAATATCCATTCATATCTTCAGCCTGAAGAAATGGTCGGTATTTAAAATCAACGTTTTGATTTTCGAGAACAACTTTTATCATTAGACCATCGGGATTTTGACCTGGACAGGTTATTACCACCGGTTGAGCTGGATGAATTTTTAGATCTTCTGCCTGTAAAAATGGGTTAAAAGCAAATAATAATATAATACATAGTAAAAAAAACATAAAAAACTTTTGATTCATTTTTTAACCTCCTTATTTTGTTTTCCAGATATTTTTGAGAAAATTAGAGGTAAAGCAATCAGCAGAAGAAAAAATTTAATTAGTGTTTTGTTGTGTTTAACAGTATAATATACATCTGATTTTCCAGGTTTCGGCAGAGGAACAGGGTCCACCTGTATTCCGCTTTTTCGTGCCAGATTTTTAATATTAAGCAGATGTATAACAGGAATATTTTTAGATAAATAATAAGAAATAAGACCATTTTCTGTATATTCTGTCTCCAGATGTCCTGGAATAGTTAAGCCATTATTAAATTTAACCGATGAGGATGTGCTGCCAAAATTAGCAGAAGCCCCTCCAATATTGATAAAACACTTAATTTTGTCGTTTTGTGCAAAATCAGAAAAAATATTTACTCTTTGTTTGATACTTTCTGATAGAGTGTCCTCATAAATCAGAGTGATATTATTTTGATCGGCAATATCAAAAAATGCTTTTTTATCATCTATAAAAAACAGGTTATCTGCTCTATCATTATCACCACCAAAAGATAAAGCAGTTATTTTTGTACTTGTGATATTGTGCTGTCTGAGGTGTTTAAGCATGTCAATAAAAGTAAAGTCTGTAATATTAGCTCCATACATTGAAGCACCAATAGAATAGATGAGGGATACATCCAGCTCCATTATTTCTGCTGCTGAAAGGACGGCCAGAATAAGTCCGGGAAAAGAACCGCTGGCACCAACGGCAATTTTATCTCCTTTTTTTAGATTTAACTGATAAAAATATTTTACAATAAGGGCAGCAAAATCTGGATTTGTAGCAGTTCTTTTAGCCTTTAAATCACCTAAAGTAGTTGTGATTTTAGTATACTCTTTTCCAATTAGTGCTGTTTTGTTAGGATCCAGAGAACTATCGATTTGATATCCCAAAGTAGTTTTCTTCTCATATATAATATTTTCGGCTTTTTTCATTTTTTGGGCGGCTTTGATCTGCTTATAAAATGATGGGTGTTCAGTTCTATAATTACTGAAGGATAAGATTAATAGTGCGGAAATAGCAATTAAAGAAGATATAACTATTGTTTTAATATTTATTTTACCTTTTATCCAGTTTGTGAACATATTTTAGCTCCTTTAAACAAATAACATCATTGATAATCTAACAAAAATTGAAACAACAGCCAGGGAAGATAATGTTGCAGTAATACCCTGCCTCAGCATATCATTTGCAAGTAGACCGGGTATTATGTAACCGATGACTCTCAAATCTTCACTTACTGGAAAATATTCAATAAAAAGCGATCTATAAAACCAGCCTATTAGATAACCAATAATAACACAGGCAGTAAATCTTCTCCTGCTGTACATAATAACATAGTTTGATAAAAATTTCACAAAATAATAAGTTAACAAAGATGTCAGTACAGTTGCTAAAATTCTGAATGGAGCCTGCCAGAAAAAAGCAAGATATCCCGGAACAATTATACCTCCTGTATAAAAACCAGTTATTTCTGTAAAGATAAAACTAAGTAAAATTCCTATTCCCACTGATTCTATTATCATTTTAATTCAACTCCATGTTTTTCAAAAAATTCAGAGATGATTTCTGCATCACCATGTATGTTCCCACAGCCGAATATTATTAGATCTTTATCTTTTTTAACTTTACTAAAAAAATTAGAAAGATGTCTGTATGTATAAAATGGATTAAAAAGATGCAGTTTTAAAATAGGCTTTTTTTGTTTTGCTCTTTTTTTTAATAGTCTTTTCTGGCGGAATTTTAATGCTCCACTTAAAATATATCCATCAAATCTATCTTCTACAGTCAGAAAGTCTGCAAATTCTTTAAGACGGAATGCTCTATCACTGCGGTGGCTGATTAGAGCAAAAACTTGTGGATTATCTACAGGAAATTTTTTTATTTTTTCAGCAGTAAGATTCCATATTATTTCTGTCGAATCCCTGTCATTGGCAGCAAAAGCTTTAACAAAAACTATATTTCTCATTTTTTCCTCGAGATGATAATATTTTAAACTGCCCGGATCCTCAGATACAGTGGACATTCCGTTTAGTGCAGTTTTTCTGTCTATTTCGAAAAGCTGGGCAATTTTGAGAGCACAGGCAGCATTATCTGAAAAAACCTGGTTATCAAATTTTTTTAGTTCATTTTCAGAAAAATTAATATCCTTGGTTGAAATAAATTGATTGTTTTTCATTTCAGCTTTTTCTTTGATAAAATTATACAGCTGATATTCTGATGAAATAACATGAGCATTGTAAGGCAGGCTTAAACATATGGTATCAGCAATTTCTGTTAAACTGCTGCCCATTTTATCCAGGTGATCATTTCTAATATTAGTAATTACCATATAGTCTGCATTTAAAAACAAATTTTCACTGCTCCACTGGATTTCTGGAGAGATGGCCATACATTCTATTACAAGTACATCTACTTTTTCTTTTACTGCCAGCTGAACTATTTTTTTTTGTTCAGAAATACTGGGTGGTCCATGTCTTATTATTTCCTTTTCACTTCCATCAGGAAAAATAATTCTGGCAGCAGAACCAGTTGTTTTAGCAAGAACTTTAAATCCTGCATGTCTTAATGTGGCAGCAGTTAATCTTGTAGTAGATGATTTTCCTCTGATTCCATTAATATGTATTATTGATGGAATTTTCTCTAAATTTTTACTGTGCTTTATTTTTTCAAAAAAACCAGCGATTATCAAAATTATTAGAATAAGTGCAATAAATTTCATAAATATTTTACCTTTCTAAGAATATATTTCACTTTCAGTTTACTATAAAGGAATCAATATATCAATCAATTTTCCATATTTGTCTTATTTTAAATCCTTTTTTAGTTTATTAAGATAGGCTTTCTTTACTGCTGTGTTAAGGAGTTTTAAATTATCTATTTACATAAAAAGTAATTATTTAAAACTCCTTAAAAGGAATCAGTCATAAATGCTAGAAGTATATAGATAGCTTTATTATTAATTTTGATTTTTTGAATAAATTGAGTAATTATTGAGGTGGTTTTGTGATAAAAAATATAGTTTTTGATCTGGGAAAAGTACTCATTAAATTTGATCCAGAAAGATATTTAATTGATTTAGGATATAATGGAGAAAAAACAAAAAGAATTATTAAAGCAATTTTTAATAGTCGTGAGTGGATTGAACTGGATAGAGGGACTATTAATGAAAAAGAAGCTGCTGATAAAATGGTAGAATATGATCCTGATTTAGCAGAGGAAATAAGAGATGTTATGATCAGATGGTATGATATTTTAAGTGTTAAAGAAGACACATTGGAAATTTTAAGAATGATTGATAAAAACAGATTTAATTTATT
>CAZLIW010000226.1:0-3648 GCA_964559325.1 uncultured Halanaerobium sp.
TCTATAAGCCATATCACCAAGTGTTTTTTCTTTAAAATTAGGTATATCTTCCTTGCTAAGGCCTTCCATTGTTGTCTTTACAAGTTTTTTTATATCAAGACTTTTTAGATAGTTTTTTAAAAAATATAGTTTTTCATCACTGCTGATATTAGTTTCAGCCAAAAATTGATCTATAAATTTATCTTTTTTTCTACTATTTTCAAGAGTTTCCACCATCAAATCTTCCAGATAAACAACTTCAACACCATTTGCTCTCAACAGGTGAGCAAAAGCATCATGTTCATCAGCGGCAGCTTTTAAATAAGGAATATCATCAAACAGAAGTCTTTTTAACAGCTCTGGAGTAAGCCGCTCAAGTTCCCGGCCCGGTCTGTGCAGCAGCACTTTTTTTAGCCTGCCAATTTCGGATTTAACATGAAGAATCTGAGAATCCATAATTTTAACTCCCTTTTACTTTTTCACTCTCAATTTCCAGCTTCAGCTTATCAGCAATCCTGGCTATAAATTGAGAATTGGTTGGTTTATTACCATTTTCTCCCACTGTACTGGCAAAATATTCATTCAGTACATCAGTATTACCGCGGGCCCAGACAACTTCTATTGCATGTCTTATTGCTCTTTCAACTCGGCTTGGTTTGGAATCAAATTTTTCTGCAACTGCCGGATATAGTTTTTTTGTGATAGCTCCGAGAAACTCAATATCCTTAATTACAAGCTCTACAGCTTCTCTAATATAAAGGTAACCTTTTATGTGAGCCGGTATGCCGAGATTATGCATAACTTCTGTTATCTTTACATTTAAATCCACATTATTTTTTGAAAATAATAAATCATTACTGTCGGCCAGGATTTTATTTCCCCGAACAGCTGGTGGGTTTATCATCTGCTTAATTCTCTCAAGCAGCTTATCCAGATCAAATGGTTTCATTATGTAATAGCTTGCACCAAGTTCTACCAGCCTCTGAGTAATCTCTTCCTGACCAAAAGCTGTCAGTATAATGGTTTTCATATCTTTATTTAATCCTCGCTGATTCATTTCCTCCATTACACCTATTCCATCCAGATAGGGCATTATTAAATCTAAAATTAATATATCTGCATCAGTATTATGGATCAGCTCAAGTCCCTGCTGCCCATCATAAGCAATTCCAAGTACATTAACATCATCCTGAAGAGAAAAATATTCGCTCAATAACTGACAGAACTCTTTATTGTCATCCACTATAATTATATCTATATTTTTTTTCATATTAAACACTCCTGACATAAAACAGTTTATTTTAGATTTGAAAGTTAAAACTAATTAGTTTTTGGAAGACGCCAACAAACTTTCCTTTTTTCTGAAAGCAAGACTCATCATTTCACCTGCATTTGCAGCTGCTTTTTCGGTTAATTCACCTGTACCGAGCATTCTTGCTAATTCTCTAGTTCTAGCTTCTCTATCTAAAATATCGATATTGGTAAATGTTCTATTTTCTTCAGTTTTTTTACTGATCAAAAAGTGGTAATTTCCCATGCTGGCAATTTGCGGCAGATGAGTAATACATATAATCTGACGTTTTAAAGAAATATTAAATAATTTTTCGGCCATTTTTACGGCTGTTTTACCACCAACTCCACTGTCAACTTCATCGAAAACAAGTGTATCAACCTGATCCAGATTAGCGGTAATAGTTTTTAAAGCCAGCATTATTCTTGATAATTCTCCACCAGATGCTATTTTTGTCAGTGCTTTTAAGTCTTCACCAGGATTGGGTGAAATCAAAAATTCTACCCTGTCAATTCCATCTATGCCAGGATTTTTTTCTGTAAAAATTACTTCAAATTTTGCATTTTCCATTGCGAGATCACTGAGTTCTTCTTTCAATCTTTTTTCAAAATCAGATGCGTGATCTTTTCTTATAGTAGAAAGCTTTTCTGCTTTATTTATTAAATTTTTCTTCAGCATATTTTTTTCTTTTTTTAATTTTGCAATTTTTTCTTCAATATTTTCCAGATGATCTTTTTTTTCATATAATTCAGCCAGATATTCTTTTATCTCTGCAGTACTGCTTCCGTATTTGCGCAGTAATCTATTAATTAGATCCATTCTTTCTGTAATTGCTGTAAGTTCTTTTTTATCATAATCAAAAGAGTCGTGATAATCCTGAATTTTAAAGCTGAAATCTTCGAGATTAAAAAATATATCAGCAAATCTCTCTTCCAGATTTTTAAGACTTTTATCAAAATGAGCTGCATCTTCCAGTTCATTTTTTAAAATACCCAGTTCTTCTACAATACCACCATCAGAATAGTCATCACCTGTCAGCGCAAAGATTAAATTACCGGTAATTTTAAATATTTCTTCAGCATGAGAAAGTGTGTTGTACTTCTCTTTTAGTACTTCATACTCGCCTTCTTTTAGTTGAGCTGACTCTATTTCTTCTATCTGAAATTTTATCAGATCAAGTTCTCTTACACGCTGTGTATCATCAAGATCCATATTATCCAGCTTTTCTGTAGTCTGCTGATATTCCTGGTATATTTTCTTAATTTCATTTTTTAGTTTTTTTATTTTTTCACCTATAAATTCATCCAGTATCATTAAGTGAAATTTCTGATCTAAAAGGAGCTGGTGTTCATGCTGGCCGTGTATATCCAGCAGATATCTACTTATATTTTTAACCAGTCTAAGAGTTGAAAGCTGTCCATTGATTAAGGTTCTATTTCTTCCATTTGCTTTTATCTCACGTGCAATTAAAACACCATTTTCTTCTACTTCAATCCCTGCTCTGTCAATTGTACTGTTTATAATATTAAGCTGATCAGGCTGAAAAAAAGCCGAAATATAGGCAGATTCTTTACCTGTTCTTATTACATCAGTTGAAGCACGTGCACCTAAAAGCATATCTAAAGCCCCAATAATTATCGATTTACCTGCCCCGGTTTCACCGGTTAAAACATTTAACCCACTTTTGAAATTAATGGTGCTCTGATCTATTAATGCAAAATTTTTAACCTGTAAATCACTGAGCATCTTTTATCCCCCAATCGAAATTATGCAAGGTTCATCTTTTCTTTCAAAATAGTATAAAAAGTCCTGTCCGGCAGTTTAATAATAGAAATTTCTCTGTCTGCAGCTTCTATGTAGATTTTATCACCATTCATTAGTTCGGAATTATCGTGGCCATCTGCAGTACCAAAAATACTGCCGCTATCTCCTTCTATTTCAATACAAATTTTTTCGCTCCCTGATATTACCATTGGACGCATATGCAGATTATGTGGGCAGATAGGTGTTATTAGTATTGCACGCACCTGTCTTGGATTTATTATCGGTCCACCTGCTGAAAGAGAATATGCGGTTGAACCTGTTGGAGTGGAGATAATTAATCCATCTGATCTAAAGCGGTTCACCAGTTCGTCGTTTATGTAAAGTTTTATTTTAACCATACGAGAATCAGGACTTCTATTTACAACATAATCATTTAAAGCATAATTACTTTCTATCTTTTCTCCATTTCTAAAATGTTCTGCTTTTATCATCATTCTGTGTTCTATTTTATATTTTTTCTGATTTACCATCTGCAGTGCTTTTTCCAGTTCTTCGGTTTCTATATCTGTTAAAAAACCAAGCTGACCAATATTTATTCCCAGAAGTGGTACACC
>CAZLIW010000227.1:0-3631 GCA_964559325.1 uncultured Halanaerobium sp.
ATCCAGATCTGATAGATTATGTCATTCCTGGTAATGATGATGCTATTAGAGCTGTTAAGTTAATTACCAGTGTTATTTCTGATGCAGTGCTTGCTGGGAAACAGGGACAGCAAACCGCTGAAAAAGAAATGGAAGAAGAGGCAGAATCTGCTGAATAATAAGATTTATATAAAGCGCTGGTAAGGTTTTTTGCTTTGCCGCGCTTTTTTTATACAAAAAAGGAGGTCGTTTTGATGGGTGTAAGTATGAAAGATATAAAGGAATTGCGTTCCCGTACTGGAGCAGGAGTTTTAGACTGCAAAAAAGCACTTAATAAAAAAGATGGAGACGTTGAAGCTGCAGTTGAATATCTTAGAGAAAAAGGAATGGCTGATGCTGCTAAAAAGGCCGGCAGAGTTGCTGCTGAAGGTCTTGTGAATCTTGAAATTACTGAAGACAGAAAAAAAGGGATTATCGTTGAAATTAATAGTGAAACAGACTTTGTCGCTAAAAATGAAAAATTTCAGAATCTGGTAGATGAAATTTCTGACCATATTCTGCAGAGTAATTCAGATGATGTGAAGACATTATTAGAAGAAAAATGGCATCTTGATAATAATAAAACAGTTAATGATATTATAAAAGAAGCTATTGCAAATATCGGAGAAAACATTAATCTAAGAAGATTTAAAAAATTTGAAAGTGATGGTTTTCTTTACGGCTATATTCACCTTGGTGGTAAAATAGGTGTTATGGTAAATTTTGATGATGAATTTTCTAAAGAAAAGGAACAAACCGCAAAAGATGTTGCAATGCATATTGCAGCAATAAAACCAGAATACTTAAGCCAAGAAGATGTAAGTCAGCAGGATATTGAAAAAGAAAAGAAAATATATAAAGAACAGATGTTAAATGAAGGAAAGCCTGAACATATAATAGATAAGATTGTTGAAGGTAAGATGAATAAATATTATACTCAGGTCTGTCTATTAGAACAGCCTTTTGTAAGAGATGACGAAAAGAGTGTTGCAGATGTTCTAAAGGAAAATGATATGTCTGTTAGTGAATTTGTACGCTTTGAAATTGGTGAAGGAATAGAAAAAAAAGAAGAAGACTTTGCTGCTGAAGTTATGGCAGAAGCCAGAAAAAACCAATAATAATTAAAAAGAGAGCACTTTATCAAAGTGTTCTCTTTTTTTAAGATATTCGCTTTTATTTAAAGGATATTGAAAAAATTCAGAGAATATTATTTAATGGAGGTTAATCAGATAATGACAGAAAATCCGATTTATTCGAGAATTCTTCTTAAAATCAGTGGAGAAGCTCTGGCCGGAAAAAATGGTTTTGGTATTGATCCGGATATGATAAAAAAAATCGCCGCAGAAATTCATGATGTTGTAACTGAAACAGGTGTAGAACTGGCAATTGTAGTTGGCGGTGGTAATATTTTTAGAGGAATTGCGGGCAGTGCACGTGGTATGGATAGAGGTACTGCAGACTATATGGGCATGCTGGCAACAGTCATTAATGCTATGGCCTTACAGGATGCAATAGAGAAATTTGGTATTGAAACTCGTGTTCAGTCTGCTATAGAAATGAGGCAGATTGCCGAGCCTTATATCAGAAGAAGAGCAATCCGCCATCTGGAAAAAGGTAGAGTGGTAATATTTGCTGCCGGTACAGGAAATCCATTTTTCTCTACAGATACAACCGCTGCTTTGAGAGCTGCAGAAATTTCTGCTGATGCAATTCTAATGGCCAAAAATGTTGATGGAATATATGATTCAGATCCTGCTGTAAATCCAGAGGCAGAAAAACATGATCAGTTAAGCTATATTGATTTATTAAATAAATCTCTACGGGTAATGGATTTTACTGCCGTATCATTATGTATGGATAACAAAATTCCACTGATTGTTTTTGGAGTTAAAAAAGAAGGTAATATTAAAAAAGTAGTACTGGGTGAAAAAATCGGTACATCTGTCAGTTAATCTTATTTAAGGGGGATTTTAATATGTTAAATATAGTTATGGAAGACACAGAAAATAAGATGCAGAAAGCTTTAGATTCCACTAAAGAAGATTTGAACACAATCCGTACAGGCCGTGCCCGTCCTTCATTAGTTGAAAATATTAAAGCTAACAATTATGGTGTAGCTACTCCTATTCAGCAGATGGCAAAAATTGTTGCTCCAGAACCCAGATTAATAGTAATAGAACCCTGGGATAAAAATAATATTGAAACAATTGAAAAAGCAATTATGCAGGAAAATCTCGGTTTAAATCCAAATAATGATGGAAATGTTATTAGGATTAATATTCCGAAACTAACAGAAGAGAGAAGAAAAGAACTGGTAAAGATTCTGCATGAAAAGGCGGAAAAAGGAAGAATAATCATCAGAAATATACGCCGTGATGCAAATGATATGTTGAAAAAATATGAAAAAGATGGCGAAATTTCTGAAGATAACATGCACAGAGGTCTTGACAATGTTCAGGAACTGACCGATAAATATATAGATAAACTAGATTCCATTACAAATAAAAAAGAAGAAGAAATTATGGAAGTTTAAAATGAAATTTAATTTTGATGATTTTTTGGGGGGGCCTTTATTAGAAATAATTGATTTTTTTAAAAAAAATAATACAGAATATAAATTAATTCAGGCTAAGGCCCCAAAAAAGGAAGAAAAAGGTATTAAAAGAGTAATAAATATTAAAAAGGTAAAAGATCATTATATAATAATATGGTCATATCAATATTATTAATAAAAATAATTTTTATAAAATTTTAGTATCCCCCTCTCAGGAGGGGGTAATTAATTAATTGAGAAGGGATGATTTTTATTGAATATTCCTAATCATATAGCAATTATAATGGATGGAAACGGCCGCTGGGCTCAATACAATGGTATTCCCCGACGTGAAGGCCACAAAAAGGGAGTTCAGATTCTCAAAAGTATTGTAAAGTATACTGCCAAATCCGAGATAAATCACCTGACTGTTTATGCCTTTTCTACGGAAAATTGGAAGCGGCCTAAAACAGAGGTTAATTTTCTCATGCAGTTAATGAAAAAAACCTTGCGCGAAGAAACACAGGAACTGATTGATAATGGTGTTAAAATTAACTTTCTGGGAAGAAAAGATAATCTTCCTTCTCAATTAATTAAAGAAATAGAATTAATTGAGAAGAAATCTGAGAAAAATAAAAATTTGACATTAAACATTGCTTTTAATTATGGTGGAAGAGCAGAAATAATTGATACTGCCAAAAAAATTATTAATAAATTTTCTGAAAATGCTGAAATGCTGAATAAGATTGATGAAAATATTTTTGCTGACAATCTCTATGTTCCTGACCTGCCTGATGTTGACCTTTTAATAAGAACTGGTGGAGATAAAAGAATTAGTAATTTTTTACTATGGCAGATTGCTCATGCTGAATTATACTTTACTGATAAGTACTGGCCTGATTTTTCCGAAAAAGATCTAAAAAATGCTGTTGAAGAGTTCAAAAATAGAGAGCGGCGTTTTGGTGGTCTAAAAAATGATGGTGATATATGATGTTAAAGAAAAGAATAGCAAGTGCTGTAATTGGTATATTAATATTAATTTTACTTATATTTTCCGGTTCTTTAATTTTTGCTGCTGCA
>CAZLIW010000228.1:0-3621 GCA_964559325.1 uncultured Halanaerobium sp.
TTTTGCCGCCTGTTTTTCTCAGCGACATTTAATATCTTATCATCCCTTTATCTTTATGTCAAGAACTAATTCAAATTATGAAAATAAAAACTCCTGACAGAAAAATATCAGAAGACGTAAAATATAATACCATCATTTTGATAATCTGTCAAGAGCTGAATTGACTTTTTTAAAAACTTTCTTCAATTATACCTCCACCAATAACTATATCGTCATCATAAAAGACAACCGACTGCCCGGGACTAATTGCTCGCTGTTTTTCTTCAAAGGTAACTCTAATTTTATTATCTTTATCACGCTCAATATAAGCTTTAACTTCTCTACTGTTATATCTTATTTTTGCATTTACATCCATTCTTCCATTTAGTTTCTCAATAGAAATCATGTTAATATCATCAGCTATCAAACCATTACTAAATACTGAATTATCTTTTCCAACTATTACTGAATTATTTTTATGATCAAGTTCAACCACATATACTGGATATCCTAATGCAACTCCCAATCCCCTTCTCTGACCAATTGTATAATGAGATAATCCGGAATGCTCCCCGATTTTATTACCATCTGTGTCCAGTATAGAGCCAGCTTTAGATATTTCAGGATAATTAGCATCCAGAAATCTAATATAATCATCATCAGGCACAAAACAAATCTCCTGACTGTCCGGTTTGTTGTGCACTGAAAAATCCAGTTCCTTAGCTTTTTCTCTAATTTTTTCTTTTGTAAAACTTCCTAATGGAAATAAAGTTTTACTCAGCTGTTCCTGATTTAGAACATAGAGCATATAACTCTGGTCTTTTTCTTCATCGACTCCCTTTTTTAGATTATATCTGCCATTTTCTTCTTCAATTCTGGCATAATGTCCTGTAGCTATATAATCACAATTAACCTCAAGGGCTTTTCTCAGCAGTGCAGAAAACTTAATTTCTTTATTACACATCACACAGGGGTTAGGAGTTCTGGCCATACTGTATTCTTTAACAAAATAATCTATAATTTTTTCCTGAAATTCATCTTTTAAATTAAAAACAAAATGAGGAATATCAAGCATATGAGCAACTCTTTTTGCATCCTGAACAGCAGAATAAGAACAGCAGTGATCATCTCTATCGATAGCTTCTTCATAATCCGGAAAAATATTCATTGTTCCACCAATCACTTCATATCCTTCTTCTTTTAATAAAGCAGCTGCTACAGAGCTGTCTACCCCTCCACTCATTGCAATCATAACTCTTTTCATCTAAACACCCTTTTTATTCTTTAGTCTTTTTATATTCCTCAATTGCATTTTTTAATGCATCTGTAGCTAGGTTGGAACAGTGCATTTTTGCAGGAGGAAGTCCATCTAGTGCTTCTGCTACTGTATCTCTGCTTACAGTTAATGCTTCATTAAGTTTTTTGCCTTTTACAAGTTCTGTCACCATACTGCTTGTAGCAACAGCAGCTCCACAGCCAAAAGTTTTAAAACTTATATCTTCAATAGTTTCATCACTATCATTTATTTTTAAATAAAGTTTAATAATATCTCCACAGGTTGGATTACCTACTTCACCGACAGCATTTGCGTCCTCTATTTCACCAACATTTCTTGGATTTTGAAAATGATCCATTACTTTATCAGAATACATGTTAATCAACTCCTATTTCTTTTTAGCATATAAAGGTGACATTTCTCGCAGTCTATTTATAATACCCGGTAATACTTCCATTAAATATTCTATATCTTCTTGATCATTTCCATAACCAAGTGAAAATCTAATTGAACCATGTGCAAGTTCATGCGATCTTCCCAGAGCAAGAATAACATGTGAAGGGTCGAGTGATCCCGATGCACAGGCTGAACCTGTTGAGGCAGCTATATCCATCATATTAAGATTTAATAATATAGACTCACCTTCAATAAATTTAAAAGTAATATTTATATTTCCCGGTAGACGATCTTTACCCTCCGGTCCATTTAAAAGAACGTCATCAATGTCAGAAAAAATTCTACTGATTAAATCATCTCTCATAGATGACAGTTTGTCTGCCTTTTCCATCATCTCTTTCTTAGCAAGTTCAGCCGCTTTCCCCATACCAACTATTCCAGGAACGTTTTCAGTTCCGGCTCTTCTTTTTCGTTCCTGTGCTCCTCCAGAACTTTGAGGTACAAGCTTAATTCCTTTTTTTACATACAGAGCTCCCACACCTTTGGGACCATTAAATTTGTGAGCAGATAGTGAAAGCATATCAATATTCTGTTTAACTACATCAATGGGTATCTGTCCGACAGCCTGTACAGCATCAGTATGAAACAAAATATCATGTTCTTCTGCAATCTCTGCAATTTCTTCTACAGGTTCTATTGTTCCAATTTCATTATTAGCCATCATTATAGAAATTAAAATAGTATCTTCTCTTATTGACTTTCTTAACATTTCGAGATCAACAAAACCTTCCTTATCAACTTCCAGATAAGTAACATCAAAACCTAAATGTTTTTCTAAAAATTGGCATGTATGCAGTACAGCATGATGCTCAATGCTGGATGTGATAATATGTTTTCCTTTATCTTTTAATGCCATAGCTGTACCCTTTATAGCCAGATTATCAGCCTCAGTTCCACCTGAAGTAAAAATAATCTCTTCAGATCGATCTGCACCAATAAGATCGGCTATTTTTTGCCGCGCATCATCCACTACACCTGCAGCCTTTTGGCCCGGTAGATGTACACTGGAAGCATTACCATAAATATCAGTAAAAAAAGGAAGCATTTCTTCCATTACTTCAGATCTTACTGGAGTGGTTGCAGCATGGTCAAAATATTTGCTTTTCATTGAACTTCACCCCTATCTGAATTTTCTTTTAAAGCCTTATCTCTAAGATCTGCTAAAGTCATATTATTAACAACATTTTTTATGCTATCTGCCAGTTCTTCCCATAGACCATGGATAACACATTTATCAATATGATTACAAAAATCTTCTTTATCAACAACACAGTCAACAGGTGCTATCGGTCCTTCCAGAGTTGTTAATATATCTCCAACAGATATATCCTCAGGTTCATGATTTAACATATAGCCACCATGTGCTCCGCGAACACTTTTTACCAGACCAGATTTTCTTAAAGTTGCAAAAAGCTGCTCCAGATACTGTTCGGATATATTTTGTCTTTCGGATATTTCTCTGATCGGAATAGCCTTACCTTCTTCATGTTCAGCCAAATCAACCATAGCTCTGAGACCATATCTACCTTTTGTGGATACTCTCATTTTCTCACCTCTATAAACTTGAGTTAGTCTATCAACTTTCCAAAATAAGTTTAACATAATATATTATTTCTGTCAACTTTAATAATCAATGAGTTTCTTCATTTTTAAATTATGGTGCAAAAAATAGAGTGGCAGAAATATTGGAATCTGGAGGGACGCTTTTATTAATCATAATGATTTTCTATTTTTTTAATTCAATACTAAAAATGAATAATATTCTACTTTTAGCACATCTTTCATAGAGTAGATTTTAAATATTTTTATATCTACCGAAACAGAGTTTTTTCTAAATTTAATGAAAATTTATCTCCAGTTTTTTCTTTAATATCTCTTTTTAAACTTTTATACTTTTTAGATGAAATAAT
>CAZLIW010000229.1:0-3611 GCA_964559325.1 uncultured Halanaerobium sp.
ATAAAACCACCAGGAATGACTTCTTTTTCTGTGATAAGAATTATAAAAAAAATTTTTGATCAAAAAAAAGTCGGCCATACTGGAACATTAGATCCTGCAGCAGCAGGTGTTCTGGGAGTATGCCTGGGAAAAGCAACTAAGATTATTCCCTATCTTGATGACAGCAGAAAAACTTATATTTGTGAAATGGAACTTGGATTTCAGACTGATTCTCTTGATCTGGAAGGAAACATAATAAAAGAGGATTTGAACTGGAGTAATCTGACTGTTGATAAAATAGAGAAACTATTCTGCAGTTTAAAGGGTAAACATAAGCAAATTCCACCAATGTTTTCTGCCGTTCACCATAATGGACAGAGACTGTATCATCTGGCCCGCCGAGGAATAAATGTTAAAAGAAAAGAAAGAGAAATTGAAATTTATAATATCAAATTAATAAATATATCATTACCTGTAATACGATTTAAAGTTGAAGTATCTAGAGGCTGTTACATAAGATCACTTGTCAGAGACATAGGAACAGCCTTAAAAACCACAGCAACAATGACCTTTCTACTCAGAACACAGTCAGGTAAATTTCATATTTCAAACTCACATATAATCTCTGATTTAAATAAAAAAGATAAAGTTTTAGAATCAATTTATTCGCCACTGGATTTTCCAAAAGCCGTAATAAAACAAACAGCACACAATAAAGCTGTTAATGGTAATTATCTTGTCAGAAATAATTTCGAAAAAATTCCAGAATCTTTAAAAATTGATGATAATCTGCTCGTCTTTTCTGATACAGATGATTTTATATCTATTAGTAAAAAAATATACAAAGATGATCTATTAGTTTATCAACCAGAAAAAGTATTTATATAACAAATATTGAGGTAAAATTTGATATCTAGCTATGGAGGATATGCAATGAAAGTTATTACCAACCATAATTTTAAAGATTATAATAAAAAAAATACCTGTCTGGCAATAGGTGCATTTGACGGACTGCATAAAGGACATCAATTAATCATTAATAAGACTGTGAAAAATGCAAAATTAAACAGGGGAGTCTCTGGTGTTCTTTCTTTTCACCCACATCCTCTTGAAATTATATCCGGCCAAAAAACACCCCCTGCTATTATTTCCAGAAAACAGAAAATAAGTGTCCTGGAAAATTTAGATGTAGATTATTATTTTGAACAGAAATTCACACCTGAATTTGCTCAGCTTGAAGTTAAAGATTTTATCGAAAAAGTACTGGTAAAAAATCTTAATGTTTCCTGTGTTGTAGTTGGAGATGATTTTCGTTTTGGTCATCAGAACAGAGGAAATGTAGAAATATTAAAAAAAATGGGAGAAATATATAATTTTGATACAAAAATAATTTCTCAACTTAATGCAAATGATGACAGAATTTCCAGTACAAGAATTAGAAGATTAATTCAAAAAGGGTATCTAACAAAAGCTGAAAATTTACTTGGCCGCCCCTATCAGATTTGTGGAAAAGTAAAACATGGAAAAAAACGAGGCAGAAAAATGGGTGTTCCAACAGCCAATGTTTCTCTTGAAACCAACTATTCCCTTCCACCTGCAGGTGTATATGCAGTAAAGGTTTATATAAAAAATAAATCTTATGCAGGAGCAGCAAATCTTGGATTTAACCCAACTTTTGAAGAAAAAAATATAAATTTTGAAATTAATATTCTCAATTTTAATGAAAAAATATATGATAAACGAATCTGTACTGATTTTGTTGAATTTATTAGACCGGAAATTAAATTTGATTCCAGAAAAGATTTAATTAAACAGATGAAACAGGATATTCTTTACACAAGAAATCTTTTGTGTTAAAATAATAAAGTAAGTTTCAACTTACCGTTTGCTAGGTATGCGTACCTCCAACGTATTTCTTGGCTTATGGTTTATAAATAATTCAGGAGGTGATTTTTTAATGTTAAGTAAAGAAGAAAAACAGGCTGTTATTGAGAAGTATCAAAGAGAAGAAGGTGACACAGGTTCACCTGAAGTACAGGTTGCACTGCTGACAAAAAGAATTTCTCAGTTAACTGACCATTTAAAGGAACACAAAAGTGATTTTCACTCTCGCCGTGGTCTTTTGAAAATGGTTGGAACAAGAAGAAAATTATTGAGATATCTTCAGAACAATGATATAAAACGTTATCGTAATTTAATTAAAGAACTTGGTATTCGCAGATAATAGCGAATTTTTGAAGAGCGGGGGATTCCCGCTCTTTAATTTAATAATTATAACTTTATTTCGCAAAATGAGGAGGCAAAAATATGAAAGAATGGAATTTAGACTTTGCCGGTGATAATTTAAATATGCAGACTGGCAAACTGGCCAAACAGGCCGATGGTTCTGTTGTAGTCCGCTGTGGAGACACACAGGTTCTCGTAACAGCAACTATGGATAAACCAAGACCGGGAATGAATTTCTTCCCACTGTTAGTTAATTATGAAGAGAGAGTTTACGCAATTGGAAAAATACCTGGAGGTGTTCTCAGAAGAGAAGGAAGACCTCGTGATGAAGCTACACTTGCAGCCAGAGTTATTGACCGCTCAATAAGACCATTATTTCCTAATGGCTTCAGAAATGATGTACAGATAGTTGCAACAATTCTTTCTGTAGATGATGACCATGATCCTGAAATTCTGGCACTAAATGGAGCATCAGCAGCTCTTATGCTATCTAACATCCCATTTGCAGAAGCAGTTGGTGGAGTAAAAGTCGGTCTTGTAGATGGAGAATTAATTGTCAATCCAAATGAAGAAGAAAATGAAAATAGTGATCTTAAATTAACAGTTGCTGGAACCAAAAATGCAATTATGATGGTAGAAGCAAGTGCAAATGAAGTAGATGAAGAATTTGTATTAAAAGCAATGGAACTTGCACATGAAGAAATTAAAAAAATTATTGAACTTCAGAATCAGATGAGAAAAGTGGCCGGAAAAGAAAAAATGCTTTTTGAAGAACCAACCGTTGAAGCAGATTTACAGGATAAAGTAGAATCTATTCTTGATGGACGATTAAAAGAAGCTGTACAAATACAGGAAAAAATAGAAAGAAATGACACCATTAGTGAATTAAAAAATGAACTTAAAGAAAAATTAAATCCAGAAGAAGATGAAGATATTGATTCACAGATTGACCTGGAATTCGAAAAAATGATTAAAAAATCAGTAAAAAGTCTTATCCTGGATGATGGTATCAGACCTGATGGAAGAAAATATGATGAAATTAGACCTATCTGGTCAGAAGTTGGTTTTGTACCAAGAGCCCACGGTTCTGGTGTCTTTACAAGAGGACAAACACAGGCATTAAGTGTTTTAACTCTGGGAGCTTCCAGTGATGAACAGATTTTATTTGGTCTGGGGGAAAAAGAAACAAAAAGATATATGCACCACTATAATTTCCCATCATTCTGTGTTGGAGAAACAAGTCCAATGAGATCACCTGGCAGAAGAGAAATTGGTCATGGTACTCTTGGCGAAAAAGCATTGCTTCCTGTTATTCCTTCAGAAGAAGAATTTCCTTATACAATAAGAATTGTATCAGAAGTGCTCGAATCAAACGGATCTTCTTCTCAGGCGAGTATATGTGGTAG
>CAZLIW010000230.1:0-3601 GCA_964559325.1 uncultured Halanaerobium sp.
GAAGCTGATTTAATTAATCAGAACAGTGAAGGATTTTTTGTTGTAGAAGATGGAGGTAAAGTGCTAGATAATGGTTTTGCCACCCTTTCAAATGGATGGAAGCTGGGTACAGCAGCACCAGAAAGTGAAGTTATGGCAGGTGTTACAGAATTAAAAAATTATCTCATTTATCTTACAATTGCTGCTTTAATTATTTCCGGTTTAATAATGGTTTATATTGGTCGAAGAATTGCAAAACCGGTTAGTGATCTTTCCCAAAAAGTAGAGGAGTTCGGCAGAGGTAATTTGAATGTTGAATTTAAACAGCATTCCCGGGATGAAATTGGAGTTATGGAAAAATCACTTCAGAATATGGCAGAAAATTTGAGGGGGATAATTTCTCAAATAGCTTCAATAGCAGGCAGTGTTTCTGCTTCAAGTGAGGAACTGACTGCCTCAGGTGATCAGGTTGGAAAATCAGCAGAACAGGTTGGTAATGCAATTCAGGATGTTGCTTCTGGAGCACAGGAACAGTCTGCTCAGCTGGAAACAGCCGAAAATAATGTTACCAGCCTTATAAAAAGTTTTGAAGATGTAAACTCAGAAGCTGATAAAATGAGTGATCAGGCAGATAATGTTGTTTCTGAAGTTGAGTCAGGCAATAAAGCAGTAGATAAATCTGTAAGTAAAATTGAAAGAGTAAAAGATGACACTACAACTGTCAGCAGGCAGATAAATGAACTGGGTGAGCTTTCGGAAGAAATTGGTGGAATTATAGAAATAATTAAAAGTATTGCCGATCAGACAAATCTGCTGGCTTTAAATGCAGCTATCGAAGCAGCAAGAGCAGGAGAAGCAGGTAGAGGATTTAGTGTTGTTGCAGATGAAATTAGAGAACTTGCCGAAAATTCATCTGAAGCAACAGAAAAAATAGTTAAATTAATTGCCGATATTCAGTCAAATGTTAAAAGTACTGTTAGCAAAATGAACAGTACTGAAAAGACGGTCACAGAAAGTGTTGAGGCCATCAATATTTCCAAAAATTCATTTACAGAAATAAACAGTGCGGTGGAAAATCTTAATGAATATATTCAGAGCATAAGTGCAAAAACAGCTGAAATGACTTCACAGGGTAATGAAACACAGAAAACCGTAGAAGAAGTGATGATGGTAAGTCAGCAGGCTGCAGGCAATGCAGAAGAAGTAGCAGCTTCAAGTGAGGAGCAGATTGCGGCCACTGAAGAGATAGTTTCCGGTGCTGAAGAACTTTCGGAGATGGCAGAAAATCTTACAGAATCAGTTAATAAATTCGAACTTTAATTATAAAACTCAGCTTTCCTAAATATAGTTTTCTGCATTTTCGAAGGCTGAGTTAACAACTATTAGATTTGACGCAAGGAATTAATATGATGGGGGTGAAAAAATGAAAGCGAAAACAATTACCGAAAGTCAGCAGCAGTATATAATATTTTTTCTGGGAAACAGAAAATTTGGAGTTAATATAACTCAGACCAGAGAAATTCTCGACAGCAAAAATTTGACATCTGTTCCTGAAAGCCCTGAATTTATTAGTGGAATTATTAATTTAAGAGGTTCTGTTGTACCAGTAATTGATCTTCATGTTAGGCTTAATGTTTATCAGACCAGAGAAGACAGAAATGATAAAAAAATAATTATTGTTGAACTCGATGGTATAACTGCCGGAATGATGGTTGATGATGTAAAAGAGATAAAAGGTCTTACCAGAGAAGAGATAGTTAACCTGCCGGAGTTGTGCAAAAATGTTGATAGTAATTATATCGAAGGAGTGGGTAGAACCGAATCAGATGAACTGCTGCTTCTGCTGGATTTAGCAAAAATTTTGAGCAGAGATGAAATAAAAGATTTAAAAAAAGTTGATCAGGTAGACCAGGAAGTTCAGGAGGAGAATTAAATGAATTTAAAACCTGAAAAAAAAGATATTCTAAAAGAAGTCGCAAATATTGGTGCAGGTAATGCAGCAACAGCCTTTTCAGAAATGATAGACCATACTATAAATATGACTGTACCTGAAGTTGAGATTCTTGCAATTGAGGAGCTGACATCTATTACTGGTGATGAGGAAGATTATATTGCCTGTATAATGATAAATTTCGAAGGTGAAATTTCAGGTAAAATTTTGCTGGTGATAGATAATAAAAATGTCGAAAAAATGTTGAAGCTTGTTTTTAACACAGATGAGCTTCCAGAAAAAAAGATGCAGAGATCTGCTTTAAATGAACTGGGAAATATATTAAGTGGAGCTTATCTCAGGGCAATAAATGATTTTACAGATCTAAATTTAAATCAATCAATACCTGCTCTGGCATTTGATATGGCTGCAGCTGTACTGAGTTCTTCTGTAATCGATTACAGCCAGACAGAAGATCATATTCTTCTTCTGGAAACAGAATTTACTGCAGGAGATGAAAAATTGGAGATATTTTACTTCTTTATTCCCGAAAAAGAATCACTGGATATTCTTTTTGAAAGGCTGGAGGCTGGTAGTATTGATTAATCAGCAGACAGTAGAGAAAATTATTGTTAAAATGGCAGATTATGCCGTAGGAGAGCAGGGCCAGCTGCTTGCTACATTGGGGCTTGGATCATGTGTAGGAATTGCACTTTATGACAGATTTAGTAAGGTAGGTGGGTTAATCCACATTATGCTGCCCAAAAATCCAGGCCGAAAAAAGATTGTTAAATACGCTGACTCCGGCATACCATTTCTGATCACTGAGCTGGAGAAAATTGGGGCAGTTAAGCGTCGACTGACGGCTAAAATTGTTGGAGGAGCCGGTATGTTTAAGTTTGAAGGTGGAGATCCGGTTATGCAGATTGGCCGCAGAAATGTAGAAGCAGTAAAAAATATACTTAAAAAAGAGAATATCAATATAATTGGGGAAGATGTAGGAAAAGATTACGGAAGATCTATGTATTTTCATTTAGATGATGGAAAGATTGAAGTAAAGTCATTTAGTCGGGATTTGTTAATAATTTGAAAAAATTATATTTTAATATTGTAAATGAAAATATAATCTGTTATTATGATAAATAGCGGCTATAATTCTCAGAGGAGGTAATCATTAAATGCCAAGGGTATTAGTAGTGGATGATGCAGCATTTATGAGATTAAATTTAAAAAATATATTAAAAGATGAATTTGAAGTTGTAGGTGAAGCAGAAAATGGTAAACAGGCTGTAGAACTATATCAGGAATTAGGGCCGGATATTGTTACTATGGATATAACAATGCCAGTTATGGATGGCCTGGAAGCGATTAAGGCAATTCAGGATATTGATCCTGATGCACAGATAGTTGTCTGCAGTGCAATGGGTCAGCAGAAAATTGTTATTCAGGCAATTGAAATGGGAGCAAAAGACTTTATAGTTAAACCATTCAAAAAAGACAGAGTTATGGAATCTTTAAAAAAATTAATATAAATTAGAGGATTTTAAGATTATATGTCAAATATATCTTAATAGAATAAAAGGATTATTGTAGAGTACAATAAAGATTGAAAATTCTATATATTATATAAAAATAGATAATATTATATTGAATATAATTTCCTGGATAATAGAACTTTTTGTATATAGAAAA
>CAZLIW010000231.1:0-3590 GCA_964559325.1 uncultured Halanaerobium sp.
AGAGTACACCGGAAATTCCAGATTATATATGGGATGGTCCAGTTGAAGCAATGGGTTATATAATGCCATTTCAGGGTAAAATAGATATTTTCATTTTACGCGAAAATGCATTAAGTATTAAGGGTAAAACAAAAGTTGCAGAAGATTTAAGGATTTTCATTGAAAGAATGATAGAATCTCCTCATTTCATAAATGTTGATCTGCAGACAATAGAAAAACAGGAATTTGTAAGTTTTACTATAGATGCAGATTTAATAACAGAGGAGGATGAGTAGAATGTTTGCAAATTTAAGTACAAGAGAAAAGATTTTAATTACTATTGCCATTATTGCAGCAGTAACTGCAGTATATTATTTCTACTTTTATCAGCCTTTAACTGAAGAAATAGCTAATCTGGAACGAGAAAAACAGCAAAAAAATAATAGATTAGAAATAGCGATAGGATTTGCAGAAAAGCTCCCTGATGTGAAAGAAGAATATAGAGATTTACTTGCTGAACTAGAAGCAAGGGGAGTATATTTAGAAAAAGATATGATAGATTTGCTTATAGATTTTAGAGAAGCTTCAAAAGATAATGATTTAAAATTAGCTCGTTTCCAACCAAATGAAATTGAAAATGGAATAACAATGAATGTAAATATTACAGGTGGTTTTAGAGAGGTATGTAATCTTTTTGCTGATTTGAAAGATTGGAATTACTGGTTTGAATTTAAAAGCTTAGAAGTTTCTGGAGCTAACACTGGTGTTTCAGTTTATATGACAGTTATGTATCACGACAGATTAGAGCAAGGAGTTGAGATAGATGAGTTATCAGAATAAGATTATTATAATCAGTTTGCTGTTAATATTAATATTTTCTATTTCAACCTATGCAGAAAAAACAAATGAAGAAATGTATCAGGATATGTCTTTCCGGAATCCATTTATTGATTATGTGGAACCCAAACCAGAACCTGAACCTGGTTCTAGAGAAGAACAGGAGAACATAATAACATTTGAAGATGTAAAAAATGGATTGCCGTTCAAATTAAATGGTATTATAACAAGTGATAAACAGCGAATAGCTATAGTTGATACCGGAGATGGGATAAAATTTATTAGAAACTACTATGAAAAAGATGGTTATAAGATTACATCTATTTATGCAGATGGAATTTTAGTTCAAAATCGTGGTTTCAATATCCGGTTGAAGATTGGAGGGGAAATAGATGAGAAATAGATCAAGTCTTTTATCTTTAACAATAATTTTAATATTATTATTTTCTCTTGGCGCTGCAGCTGGTCCCCAGGGGAAAATAAGTGATATGAATTTTAAGAATGCAGATCTGGTAGATGTACTTAGAGCAATTGCGGAGGTAGCAGATGTTAATCTTGTTTCTGATAGTTCTGTAACAGGGACAATAACAGTACATTTACAGAATATTACATTTCAGAAATCCTTAGATTTAATTACTGAAACAAAAAAATTGGATTATAAGTGGGATGGCAACACTATTGTAGTTGCTACTCCAGAAAGAATAGATGATATTTATAGTAAAACTAATATTAAACTAATAAAAGTAGAGAGCTCTGATATAGAAAACATGGCTGTCATTTTAAGAGAATTATATCCTGAAACTAAAATTCAGGTAGATGCAGTAAGAGGCCAGTTTATATTACAGGGAAAATCAGAAAATATAGCTGAAGTTGAAGAGATGATTGGAAATTTAGAAGAAACTTCACTCGAAATAGCTGAAAAGGAAAAAGAAGAAGCAGAGGCTTTGGCTGAACAGATAAAGGAAGAAAAACAAACCGAAACTGAAGAAGAAATAGAATTTGTTACAAAAAGTTATATGATTAAAAATGCTGAATTAGAAGATTTAACTTCAAAACTTTCAGCAGTAAATCCAGAATTAACTGTTAAATCTAATCCATTAACAGAGACAATTACTATAACTGGTGAAGAGCAGATGGTCAAAGAAGCTTTATCAATGGCGGAAACATATGATAATAGTCTTGAACCAGAAACACGTGTAATTCGAGTGGATTATGTTGATATTGAACAGATCACTCCCATTATGGAGAAACTTTATCCAAATGTCAAACTACATGTGAATGAAAAAAGAAAAGAAATAATTGTTAATGGTCCAAAAAACAAGCTGGATAATGCAGTGAATATCGTTAAATCTTTAAACACTCCCAAACAGCAGGTAGTTATTGAGGCAAGAGTAGAAGAGGTATCATCTGGATTTGTAAGAGAATTGGGTATTGAAAATCTAAGCGATTTTTCTAAAATAGAATTTGTAAAAAATCTTGATGATCAAATAAAAGAACTGGATTATACATGGCCGCAGTTCTTTAAAGCTTTAGATGAAAATACAGATTCTACAACTCTGGCAAATCCTAGATTGATGACCTTAAATGGAGAAAAAGCTGTAATGACCATTTTAGATGAAGAACCATATATAACAGACATAGAAGAAACTGATGCTGGAGGATTAGAATATTCCTGGGATTATGTTACAGCAGGAGTCACACTTGAATTTACTCCCTGGATTACAGAAAACAATGAAATCGAATTACAGATAGCTCCAGAAGTAAGTAGTTTTCAATTGTTTGATTCAGATCAGCTTAAACCTCCATCCAAACAGTCGCGAAAAGTTGAAACCAGACTTCGACTCCGTGATGGTGAAACTATTGTAATAGGTGGCTTAATACAGACAGATGATGAAGGTGTAATAACAAAAATTCCTTTATTAGGTGATATACCTTTAATAGGAGAAATGTTTAAATCCCGCCGCAAGGATGAAAAAGTAAATGAATTAGTAATATTTGTTACACCAAAGATTATTAACTATGAGGATGAAATAGAGAAAGAAGAACATCTTATAAAAACATATATGGATGATAATACAGATAAAATTTCAGTTGATGGAGAGAAAAGTACTGATAAATCAGAAGAAAAAACAGACACTAACTCTAAAGTAGTGGAAGAAAAAATTGAGTCAAAAGAACCTGTGCAAAAACAGGAAAATAACGGAACAGAAGAAAAACCAGCTAAAGAATTTCAGGATTTAACCCCCGAAGAATTGGAAGAAATACTGAAAAAAGATGAAAAATCAGCTATAAAAAATAAAGCTGAAATAATAACAAAAACAGAAATAATGGCAGAAATTATTAAGGATAGTGATTCGGGAAAGTTTAAAGCGCCGGCCGGCAGGCGCTTTTACTACCGGGTTCATAAAGGTCAGAGCATAAAAGATATAGCAGAAATCTATAATGTTTCTGCTGATAATATTTATGTTCCTGCTGATTTAAATCCCGGAGATGTGGTCGAAGTTATAGTGCCGGATGAACGAATATACCACATTAAAAAGGGAGATACTATCTGGTCACTGGCAAAAGAAAAGGGTTTAGAGCCGGAGATAATAATGGATATAAACCAGATATTCGATGTAACAAATATTAGTGTTGGACAGGAATTGATTTTTCCAGTTGCTGAAAATCTTTAAATATTAGCATTCTTTAAATAATCCAACTAATTATAGTTTGTTGTGTAGTTTATTTCACTAAATTTTTCTTTATAATATACTTAAAGAAGAGAGATGTTG
>CAZLIW010000232.1:0-3576 GCA_964559325.1 uncultured Halanaerobium sp.
GCTGATTATATGATTATTTCCAAAGACAGTAATTTTGATAGTTATTTTTCTAAAGCAGCAAAAAAAAATGATATCCCGCTTGCAGTTGCAGAAAATCTTTCACAAATAAAACCCATCCTGGCCAATCTTTTTCAGAGTCAATCTCAGGCTGTGGAATATTATATCAATGGAAATCAAACAGAGACAACTGTAATTATAAACGCTGGGACACACGGCAATGAAACTGCCTCACGGCTGGCCGCAGTAAAAATGCTGGAACCTCTGGTCGATGGGGGAAGAATAATAATTATACCAAGATCAAATCCCAAAGCTATATCTGAAGGAGTAAGAAACTATCCTGAAGGAGAACTATTAAACCGATCTTTTCCAGGAAATAGCAGTGGTGCTTATGCAGAAAAAAGAGCTTCAGAAATATTTAATTTAATTAAAAGTTTTTCTCCTGACCTTCTGATAGATCTGCATGAATCACAGGAATTCAATTTTGTAGATAAAAATTATTTGGGACAGTCGCTTATAGCATATGCTGATGAAAATTCTATCTGGCAGGGAGCTGCAGCTGTTGAATCTGTTAATTCTGATATAAAAGAAAAAATAGAAAAGTTTGTTTTAATTAGTCCTCCTATTGAAGGAAGTTTAACCTGGGCTGTAGGGCAAAAATTAAAAATACCCTCTTTTACATTAGAAACCTGTGTAAAACTTCCAGAAAAAAAACGCATCGAACATCAGCTTAAATTAATAACCACTTTACTAAAAATTAATGGAGTTGAGCTGAGATGGCCATAAGCCTCAGTCTGAAGAAATTGGATAAAAACAAATTTTTTACATCTATAATTATAATTGTTTTAGCTATTATACTGCCGTCATTTACAAAAGAACATCAATATAATCTAATTAAACAACTGTATGAAAGCATTTCTGCCCAGGACAGCGGACTTCTACTGCTTGTATCTGCAAAATTGGTTATGCTCAACACACTTAGACATCTTCCTATATATCTGGGAGCTTTTATTCTTGCAGAAAGTCTCGAAAACTATGGTCCATTTAGGAACTTCACTTTTCTTATTACCCTTATAATAATTCCGATAATATATCAGCTCATCAGCTGGATTTACGATATAGCATTTGTTTTTGCCGGACCATCTTATTTAACTATTATAATCATATTTATACTACACTACATAACAAAACAGATCCATCATATTTTTATTAAAACAATAATTATTTCTCTATTTCTTTTCAGTATTGACTGGCTGGACATTATACCCTTTTTGTCTAATTATGGATTTGGCAGAGGCGAAATTATTATATCTATTAGAGAAGTAACAGAATTTATCGGTGCAGAATATATTATGAACTTTTTTGGCTTTACTTTTTCTATAATAATTATGATCAATGCTTTAATATTAACCAGAGTTGTAGTTGATTATTACAATAATTTACATCTTATTGAAGAAAGCCGGAAAAAAGAAGAAAAAATAAGAGAATTGGAGCTGGAAGCTGTAAAATCAAGATATTTCAGTGAGATAAAACATCTAGTTCATGATTTAAAAACACCACTTGTAACAATACAGGGGTTAAGTGGTGTAATCGATATGAAAATAAAAAATCAAAAAATACATGAATATACAGAAAAAATTAACAGCTCTGCAGAAAAAATGTCTCAGATGATATCTGAAATTCTGTATGAAGATAAAAAAAGAAAAATTTCTATAGAAGAGCTGTTTGACTTTCTCAAAATTCAGCTTGCATTGGAAGAAATTAATGATCATGTATTTTTTAATTACGATAAAAATATAGATATCGAAGCAAATAAAGTCAGACTATCGCGAGCTTTAATAAATTTGATAGATAATTCTCTTAAAGCAATTGATCTCAAAAATGGAAGAATTGATATAAATGCCAGAAAAAAAAATAACAAAATTTATATTTCTATTAGAGATAATGGAAAAGGTATACCGGCAGATAAAATAGATAACATCTGGAAAATTGGTTATACAACCGGTATTGAAAATACAGGTTTGGGACTGCATTTTGTTAAAGAAGTTATAGAAAGTCATGGTGGAACTATCAATATTAACAGTAAATTAAATCAGGGTACTGAAGCAAAAATTATATTACCGGAGGTGCATTAACTTGAAAAAAATACTGGCAGTTGATGATGAAAAAGACATTCTTTTTACATTAGAAGCTGTTGCTGAAGCAGCAGGATTTAATATTACCACAACCTCACTTGGAACTAAAGCTTTAAAATATATAAAAACCGAAAAATTTGATTTATTAATGATCGATTACCATATGCCTGATATAAATGGATTAAAATTAGTTAAAGAAATAAGAAAAATTAATAAATCAATACCTGTACTTGTTTTAACAGTTGATGAATCGCTTGATCTTGCTGAAAAATTTCTAAATGCAGGTGCAGATGATTTTGCAAACAAGCCGATAAGAACTGCTGATCTAATTTCCAGAATCAACCTCCATTTGAATTATAATGACAGCAAATATTATTTTCCTGATAATATAAACAGACTTGATATTCCCAAAGGAATGAGCCTAAAGACATTAAAAATTATATATAATTATCTAAATGAAATTCAAAGTCCAAAAACCATCCAGGAAATCTCTAATAAAACAAACTTAGCATATCAGACTGTTCACCGCTACTTAAACTTCCTTGATGAACAAAACATCGCCAGAGTAGAACTTGATTATGGAAAAGTTGGCAGACCTATTCATAAATATGAACTGAAATGATATTTAGAACCTATCAACAATTTACAAAAAAATTAAACCTAACTATAGTAAACCATCAATTTCTGAACTAATAACAGGTTCAAATTTGATGGTTTTTTAATTTTTTGAATTTTTTGAGAGAAATAAGAGAAAAAATAGGAGAAATAAAATAATAGTTGAAATCTATATATGTGAACAAAATAATTTATAGGGAGGAAAAATAATGTTTAAAAAGATTTTTCTTTTAACAGTAGTTTCAATATTCACCCTGAGTTTTATTACTTCTGCTGCACTGCCAGTATTTGAACAGCCAGCTGTAGTTACAACATGTGGTCAAAGTCCAGGTGCACTGATGGTAAAAATGATCTGTCAGCAGGCTGGAATTGAATGTGAGCAGAAAGATCTACTTACAGCGACTGACCTTGAGAAAAACAATTACAAAACTTTGATTATCACAATGGGTACAAGTGGTAAAGGAATGGGTGCTGCAGGTACAAATATGAACCAGGAAGCAGAAAGAATTAATGCTTTAATAAAAACTGCTAAAGAAAATGGTCTGCAGGTTTTAGGTGCTCATATTGAAGGTATGTCAAGACGTGTTGATGAAAATGATGCTCAGTCAATAGAAATTGTAATGCCTCAGAGTGATGCGCTGATTATTAAAGACGCCAGTAATGAAGATGAATTTTTTACAGAAAAAAGCAAAGAATTAAATATTCCCGCCGTGTATTTTGACAAAAATATGGAAATGGGAGAAGCAATCAAAAAATTGTTCGATATCCAATAATAGTTTAACTGTTACTGAAATGAGGTGTATTTAATGTTTTTACATGCTGGAATTGT
>CAZLIW010000233.1:0-3548 GCA_964559325.1 uncultured Halanaerobium sp.
ATTTTTAACATACTCTACTGCATAATCTCCCTCCTGTAATGCAATTGTTTTATTTTCAACACTTTCTAATGATTTAATATCTTTATTTCCTATATTGGTCAATAAAACTGTTCGCAAATTATAAAATGGATCACTAAACAAATATTTTTCAGCTCGTTTTTCACTATAAAACATATCACATATATTGGTTTCTTCTTTTTCTAATTTTTTTAAAGCTTCATCCCAGACATATGGTTTCTTTTTTATCTCAATACCCAGTTCAACCGAAATAGCATTAATATAATCAACAACTACACCCTGATACTGACCATCTTCATTTTTAAATCGCAGAGGTGGTGCATTTTGATCTGCTCCATAAAGAAGTGGCCCATTATTCTCCAGCCATTGGCGCTGCTCCAATGATAAACCTTTTAAGTATTTAAAATATTTAAAAAGATTAATATTATATTTGCTGTTTGTATAAATATTAAAAATAAATGCTGATAATAAAATAAAAACTGCTATAATAATAATAAAAGAATTTACTTTTTTGCTGAAAATGATAACCCATCTCCTTATTTTTTAGCTGATAATTTCATTTCACATTAATGGAAAATATTTTGTTTTTAATAGAATTATAAAAAATTAAGTTTTTTAAAAATTCTCTCTCAATCAAAAGTATATCTAAAAAACTCTTAAATGGTCAAGTTAATAACCAGGTAAATATAAAATTATAATAATTTATTTTAATTATATTGCTAATTGAATAGAATAGCCTTGAATCTATTCCCATTATATTGAAATTGTTATTTTTCTCAACTTCTTCAACTGCTGGTTCATTAAATGCTATATTTTAAAAACACAATTATTCTTAACCCTTATCTAATGAATATTATCTAATTCTACAAATATATTATAAAATTAATTTAAAATTTCAATATCTAATAAAATTAAAAATAGCCAATTCCTCTCCATCCAATACAAAAATTTGAATGAAAATTTGTTGGCTATTTTAGATAAAACAAGTTATTATCTGAAATATTATTCAAGACTAATTATTTTGAAAATATTTTTTCGTTTCTTTGAAAACAACAGGACTTAATACTAAAATTGCAATTAGGTTTGGAATAATCATCAGACCATTCATTGTATCAGCTAAAGCCCAGATAGCTTCTAAATTCCCAACCGCACCTACAAATACAAATATAACAAATAAATATCTGTAGACTTTAATTGACTTTGAACCAAGTATATATTCAATCGATTTTTCTCCATAATAGCTCCAGGTTAAAATTGTAGAAAAAGCAAAAAATATTAAACCAAATGCAACTATATAACCACCTGGACCTGGAAGTCCTTTGTTAAAAGCCAGAGTAGTCAGCTCAGCACCAGTTTCTCCTACAGACCAGACTCCACTCATAATAATAACCAGAGCAGTCATTGTACAGACAATAATTGTATCAATAAAACCACCTAGCATACCAACAATACCCTGACGAACAGGTTCATCTGTTGTGGTTGCAGCATGAGCTATAGCAGCACTACCAAGTCCTGCTTCATTAGAAAATACTCCTCTTGCAACTCCAAAACGAACTACCTGTGATAAAGTTGCTCCAGTAAATCCACCGACTGCTGCATGTCCACTAAAGGCACTTTTGAATATCAGAGAAAATGCTGATCCCAAACTGCTTATATTAGCAAAAATAATCCAGATAGATCCTAAAACATAAATCACTGCCATCAGGGGAACCAGTTTTTCTGTAACTTCAGCGATTCTTTCGATTCCACCTATTATAACAACATATGTTAATATAGCTAAAACTACACCAGTTACCCAGTAAGGTATTCCCACTGACTGTCCCAGTGCTCTTGCAACTGAATTCGACTGAACAGTATTTCCAATACCGAAAGTAGCTAAAGCTGCAAAAATTGCAAATGCTGCTCCAAGCCAGTTCCAACTTTTACTCATTCCATTTTTAATGTAATACATGGGGCCACCTGCAAACTGACCGGTACCTTTTTTCTCTCTATATTTTACTGCCAGTACAGCCTCACTGTATTTTATTGCCATTCCAAAAAATGCAGTAATCCACATCCAGACCACTGCTCCGGGTCCTCCCATAAATATAGCTGTTGCAACACCGGCAATATTACCTGTACCAATTGTTGCTGCTAAAGAAGTCATTAAAGCCTGAAATGGTGTTATATCTCCTTCACCTTTCTGTTTTTCTTTATCAATACCGGAGAACAGCATTTTAAATGCATAAAATAATTTTCGAACTGTTGCTCCTTTTAAACCAAAGGTTAAATAAACACCAGTACCCAGTAACAGAAATAGCATAAAAGGTCCCCAAACAAAGTTACTTACTGCTGCATTGATCTTAAAAAATCCCATCTTTCTCCCCCATTTTAGATTTTTTTAAAATGAATTTTAAGTATTTCTTATTTGAACTTAAAAAATGGGCCAGGAATAATTCCTGGCCCAGGGCCCTTTTCATTATTCGGTTTTACTGTACCTAAATACTTCCATTTTGTTTATTTTTACATTGTAGAATATTTAAATATTTCAGACAATAACTAATATTAGTATAGTTTTTAAAAAACAATAAGTCAAGACCTTTGACAAAATATAACAAAATTTTTCAACAGTTTCTCCTTTCAACTATTTTATGGCCCTTTCACAGGATAAGACATATCTTTTTGAGAAGATTATAAATACACAGCTAGCAAATCTACAAGATTTGCAGATGGATTTTAAACTCTATCACAGTATTAAGAATCTTTCTTCTTTATAGTATATTTTTTAATAATATTTAAATTTGATATCTGAATCTAGATACCGAAGATATCTTTTCTTTTTATCCCGCAGATCATGACTGGCAAAGAAAAACAGAGAAAATGCCTCCCAGAGAAAAACCCAGCCTCCAACAAAAAAGCCCTGCATGAGCATATCAAGCCACAGGTTAAAGTCAGAGTTTTTTAATATTAAAGTTGGGAAAAGGAAAATTATCCCCATAATAATATATATTAAAGATTTTTTGTTATTTGTCTTTAGATCTCTATTAATCAGATGAAGATCCATCCTGAAATTATTTTTTATTGTTGCCTTAGAATCTTTTTCTTTTTTAATATCTTTTTCTTCTTCCGGCATATAAAAGCACAGCTCTACTTTATTTTTAATCGGTAACTCCCAGCTTGCTCTCTGCAGATAATCAGCAAGTTCTGGGTTAAGTTCTTTTCTATCAAGAGCAGACCCATCCCAACTATTAAAAAGATCATCATATTCATCCAGGGATAGTTCAATAATATAAGCACTTTTGTGTTTGTCAGTATGATATATATACCTCAGTTGATAGGAATCTAAATTAATAAAAAACACCACCTTCAGTTTTTTATAAAATAATTTTATAACACTAATTATTATTTTTCAGTCTATTAATTAAAATAACAAAAAATTAAATCAATCTCAAATACAGATTTCTGATTTATAAAAACTTTTATTTTTTATTTAAACTCTTATTAATATAATGCTGTATTCTTTTTGGGAAATTACCTTTCATATTATCTAT
>CAZLIW010000234.1:0-3536 GCA_964559325.1 uncultured Halanaerobium sp.
ACCAGCAAAGTTTAAAAGTCCTACAGTCTGATTAGCAGTCTGACCTGTATAACAATAAACATAAATAATTTTATCTCCAGGCATCTTATCTAAATTATCAGCAATTGCATCAGGTCCCCATGGTAAATTAACTGCACCTTTAACATGACCTTCATTATAAACATCTGGCTGTCTTATATCTAAAATAAAGAGATCTTCACCAGACTTAACTTTTTCAACAAACTCCGCTTCTCCTATCATAGAATTATCGGAAGGCAGATCTGCAAAATAACCATTAACTGCATCTTCTACTGCATCTGACACCGCAAAAGCAGAAGTAGAAAGTACTAGAGCCATTACAACAAAAACAGCTGTAAATATTATTTTTCTTTTCATTTTATTCCTCCTAGATTTTTTTAATAAATATTTTTAAAACTAAATCGCAAAATCACAATACATTACTACATTTTTCACAAACTTTATCAAATAAAAGTTCTCAACCACAGAATTTGTAATCTATAAGTTAAGAACTATTTATTTCTTTTAAGAACCATCCTGGGCACTGGGTTTGGCCGGTGCACCTGTTGGAACTGCTTTAGGAGTAGAACTGTCAGATGACCATTCAATCCAGGCTCCGTCATATATTTTCAAATCTCTATATCCTGCATTGTGCAGGGCAAGAAAACTCTGTGCTGCTCTAATAGAGGTTTTACAGTACATAATAACTTCTTTATCAGGTGTTATTTTGTGGTCGGGATAATATCTTTGGATATAGCTTGCTGGATAATACTCTCCATTATCCTTATTATTATCAACATAATTAACATGAACAGCTCCTGGAACAATTCCTTCATTAACTTCTTCTAGAGTTCTAACATCCAGTATAACTACATCTTCAGCCGGATTATTAACCTGAGCCAGAACTTCCTCTTTATCGGCTATAAATTCTTCATTCTTTTCAGATGCTGAATATTCTGCTGCTTCTACCTCATAATCACCGGAAGTAAAGTCGGCTCCTGCTCTTTCTAGAGAACTTAAACCACCACTAATCACCTTCATGTTATCTGTATCATGACCATAAACCAGCATTGTCCACCAAAGGCGAGCTGCATCCATATTATTATTATTATCATAGATAATTACTTTTGTCTGATTTCCTATACCATTTTTACTTAAAGTAGATTCGATCTTAGATGCTGATGCAAGCATATTTGGAAAAGGACCAAAAGTGGTTATATCATTTCTGGCAATATTAACCGCACCATCTAAATGCTGATCTTCAAAATCACCAGAATTCTGAGTATCAACTACTACTACCTCTTCATCCTCAATTATCTTTAAAGCCTCATCTGCTGTAATTATATCCTGGTTAACTTCACCAGGAAAAGTTATATTACCTGTACAACCTGTTAAAACCAAAGAAAAAGCTAAAAGAATTAACAACAAAATTGATAATTTTTTCACTTCTTCACCTCCAAAATTTAAAGTATATTGTTAAATTTAGAACAATCTATATATATTATAAAACACAAAGTGTGTTTATAGGTATAACTATTTTAAATAGTACATTCGATTATCTAATAAATAGCTTTTCTTGAAGCTTTTAATAATTAAATGATATACTGTGCATAAGACAAAATAAATTAAAATGGAGATATAAAATGAAGTATTTAAAAAAAATTAAACCTATTCATCTTATAATAATAGTTTTTTTTACAGCTAATCTGCTTTTTTTAGATCAATTTCCTTTTGTTCACTCTGATGAAGCATGGCTGAGTGGACTTTCCCGCCATATGATAAATCAGAAGAATTTTGCTGTCACTGAACCATTTTTCGACCTCTATCCCCGACATCCACATGCGATAAAATCACTTTTCCATTTTCTGCAGATCATTTTTATTAAGCTTTTTGGTTATAATATCTTTTCCTTTAGATTGATTTCCCTAATTTTTGGGACTCTTTCTATATATTTTTTCTATAAACTGACAGAATTCTTTATTGATAATAAGATTTTAAGATATTTAACAGTGCTTTTGCTGGCTTTTGATATTCATTTTATTTATAGTTCACATTTTGCCAGACAGGAAATCATATTGGTCTTTATTTTTCTGGCTGCTCTTTATTATTTTATGCTAAACAATAAATCTATATATCAGAAAAATTTAGTGAATAGTAAAAATAAAAACTATCAAAAAGATTTTATTCTGTCCTGTATCCTGGGTATAAGCATGGGAGTTCATCCAAACATTTTTATTATCTCACTGCCTTTTATCCTGCTTTATACATATGCTCTTTTTTTCTCACCATCTGTAAATATAAAAAATTATTCAATCTTTGCCCTTACCCTCTTCTCATTTGCTTTAATATATATAATCATCAGCCTGAATTTTGATGCTAATTTTTTTAGTAATTATGCCAGATATGGTAAAAAGTTGGGGGTCTTAAACTCTTTTAATAGCAAATTTAACAGTCTTGATAATTTTTATAAAAAAATTTTTTATAGGGTAAGCGGCACTTATTATATACCCCCTATAAAAATACAGCTCGGTCTATTCTTTTTCATTTTTACCACCGGCCTAATTAAATGTGTTAAAGATAAAAATCAGCCAGTATTTATTTTGTTGGTTTCTATTATTTCCATCAATCTTGGTTATATTATTATCGGCAGGTATAACCAGACTTCTATTATATTCATTTTCCCTCTTTTTTACCTGCTGACAGTAAAACTTTTGGCAGACTTTAAAATCAAATATGCCTGTTCTGCTTTACTGCTTCTGCTTTTAATAATGTCTGTAAATACATCTACTGCTATTATCGGCAGTTCTTTTACAGATTACGATAATTATCTCAAAAATATATCCTCTGCTGTTGAGGCAGAGGATAAGGTTCTGGCCAATCTAAATAGTGATTACTATTTCAAATCAGGCAGTTTATTTGATTATAGAAATCTGGCTTATCTTGAACAGCACAATTTATCTTTTGCTGAATACATAGATAAAAATAACATTGAATATATTATTTATCCGGAAGAAATGGATTTCATTTATAATACACGGCCTGAGTGGAATATTCTTTACGGAAATCTACATCCTTATTACAGTGATATGAAAAATTATCTACAAAAAAATACTCGGCTTTTATATCAATTTACAGATAAGACATATGGAATGCGTATTGTGCAATATATTGGAGAAAAAAACTGGACTGTAAAAATTTATAAAGTTATACAGAAGTAATCTCAAAGAACTTCTCCTGCTTCCCTTATAATAAGGTTCTGTCCCTGGCTATCTATAATTTTGAGCCTGTCGTAAACTGATTTAAGATTTTCTTTTAACTCTCTCCTTTTTAAATTTGATTATAAAATCAATGTATTTACTGTTTTTATAGGCAAATTTTTCAAGATCTTTAATATTATTAATCTCTTTTTCCCCACTAATATTGCAACTAGTTGAAATTAAAGGGAGTCCAATTTTTTTTATCATATTAGCTAAAATTTTCCTTTTTGGCAAACGAACAGCAAATTCTAAAGCATTTTCCATTAAAGCTTTTTTAGGTTC
>CAZLIW010000235.1:0-3513 GCA_964559325.1 uncultured Halanaerobium sp.
TATTATATTTATGTATTCTGCTATATTAACAATGTTCTGTGCTGTATTTAAATATTCTGACAAGAATTAATAAATTAATTTAAAAACCTTAACCAAAAATCGGTAAAATCAGATAATTCATAAACAGCAGTGCAATCAGTGCATTCATAATACAGATTCCAAAAAGAATAGAGAAGTGCTTTGCTTTAACATTGGCAGTTCCCAAAAGACGGCCTGCATACTGAATCTGAGCACCCATCAAAAATATTGCCGGAACCAGAATTGTTACATGTCTGGCTGTCAGGTCACCGGTTTGGTACAGGGAAGCTGCAACTCCAGCTCCTCCACCCATTGAAAGCCAGGCACCTGCCAGTACAGCAGCACCTTCTCCAGGTAGACCGAATACAGCCATAACGGGACCTAAAATAGTACCCATTATATCTAAAAGACCAGAAATATTAAGTGCATGTATAATAACAAAGGCCATAACAACATTAGGAAGCATATTTTTTACACTGATATTCCAGCCTCTTATTGCACCTTCTACAAATACATCTGTTATCATTTTTTTGCTCTTTTTTTCTTCACTCATAAAAAATCCTCCTCATATATTTAATTGCTTCAGTTATTACCTGCCTGCTTTTACATACATTCTCATAACATTAGCTCCAAAGACTTTTAATACAAATATAAGTGCTAAAGGAATAATCATTGGAACCTGTACAGCAGTTTCTCCGGTAGCTGTAGTTAGTGCATATAGTGCTCCACCGGTGGCGAAAAAGTTTGTAATAGTTGCACCGGCCGAAAACTGGAAGGCAGCAAATATACTTTTCTGATTATCAGTAATTTCTCCTTCTTTGTGCAGATCAAGTGTCATTCCAGCACCAGCATCTGTACTCTGGAGACTGGCTATAAGTGTTAGTCCGGCAGATCCAGGAATTCCAAGAAGAGGGTTTAAGAGAGGAGTTAATAATACTCTACCTGCTTCTAAAGCACCAAAATATTCGAGCACTGCCACCATTGCCAGTGCAAAAATAACTGTTGGCATCAAATTAAGTGCAAACAGAAATCCATCTCTTGCACCTGTACCACCTGAACCTCTGAAAGTAAAGTTACCACCTTCGGCAGCAATCTGTCCAAATTTACCAACAAGTGTGTTAAAATCGAAAATCTGAAGCCAGCCTTCAAATCCACCAAATATACCTGAGAAAAATACTATCGCGAAAATTAATGCTATATATGCACCAATTCCTACTTTTTTATTTTCCATATTCTTCTTCCTCCTTCTTTTTGAACATAAAATATTATTTATACTATAAAATAATTACTGTGAAACTAAACTCACCCTTTAATAATAAGTTTCTTAATTTTATTTAACTCAAACTTCCCATAACCCAGATCATCTGTCACCCCCTCCTCAATAATAATTTTATTTATATAATGAAAAAAGCCTCAGGCATAGAAAATAAAGTAAAAATGCCGAGGCTTATCCATCTTATATAATAAATGGTTGTAAAAGTGATGTTCTTTTACTGCATTTATTATAAACAGATAAAAGGTTATATATTCAATTTTTAAAATTTGCAATAATATAGATAAATTTACAATCCATTTGTGCATAGCAAATAGATTGAATTTTAAAATAGATTTAATTATATATTAAATTAAGTAAGAACTTCTTATCCAGAGTTTAGTTAAATTGTTTTGTTATTTTTCTGTAATATACAGTGATACTTCTGACAGGCTAACTTTAAAGCAGCTATAATAGCATTCTGTGCCTGTCCATAATAGTTGTTTTCTACTTTGTTTACCAGTAAATCTATATCGAGCAGACTTTCTCCCCTAAGAATTTCCAGAACAAATTTTTTCCCTGTTCTGGTAACAAGAGTGCAGTCTGCATCTTTTATTTCTCCATTTTCTCTATCAATTATTAGTCCAATTCCGAGATCATTGTAAAATTCTTTCCCTGTTATGTTTTTAGGAAATTTAGCATATCCAGTTACAAAAACTTCTTTCAAAATTAATCCCCCTGTTTGATTATTTTCCCCTTATATATCTAACACATCTGCTCCCTATAGAATAATATTCAATATTTGTCAGCAAAATCCTTCACCTATTCAAAATTATTTTATATTTTTTCTGAATATTCTCACACTGTGCTGTTAGCAGATACTAACTATGTAAAAGAAAACATCTACTTATTGGTCTTTTAACCGGTAAACAGACAGATGTCATCTTTTATATGCTTACTGATTAATTCTTTTTAATGCACTTTCTGCCAGAACCTCCTGAGAAGAGTAAACCGGATAGGCAAAACTCTCTATATCAAATATAAGCGGCAGTTCTGTACAGCCGAGAACTACTGCTTCTGCTCCTTTTTTAACCATTGATTCAGCAATAGCACTCAACTGCTGCTGCATTCCCAGAGTCTTTTGGCCGGTTTTTACAGAATATATTAGCTCCATAATTTTATCTTTCTGCTCTTCAGCAGGTTTAACTACCTCAAAATTTAATTTTTTTAGTTCTTTATCATAAATTCCAGATTCTAAAACTCCACGTGTTCCCATTACACCAACTTTTTTGATATTGAGATCCCGCTCAATTTTTTTTGCTACTTCTTCCAGCATATTAAGTATCTCAATTCCCACTTCCTGCTGCAGTTCTTCAAAATAGTAGTGGGCTGTATTACACGGTATTACAATAAAGCTGGCTCCAGCTTTTTTTAAAACTTCAGCTGTCTTAATCAGTTCCTTTAGTGGACTTTCTCCACCATTTAAGATAGCTTCTGTTCTGTCCGGAATTTTAGGATTATTGTAAATTAAAATTCTGTGGTGGTCCTGATCCTTTTCTACTGCTGTTTTATCAATAATTTTTTGAAATAGATCTACAGTAGCATCAGGTCCCATACCACCGAGAACTCCAATTATCTTGTCCTGACTCATTTTGTCCACCTCAATTAATGATTTTCGTAGGCTCCTCTTTTAATAATCTCTCCATTTTGAACCATAATTTCTCCTTTTGCCAGTACAGAATCTATCTTAAGATCAGAATCAGCTATAATTAGATCTGCATCTGCTCCTTTTTCTATCTTTCCCTTCTGTGGGAACAATTTTAGAATTTTAGCCGGATTGGATGTAAAATACGGCAGTGCTTCTTCTAATTCAAAATCAAATTCACTGACAAGCTTTTTAAATTCTTTATAAAGAGTTCCCACACTGGAAGCACCGATCTCCAGTAGATTACCCTTTTCGTCATAGCTGGACCAGCTTCCATATCCATCAGAACTTACCGTAATATTTTCGAGTGGAAGATTTTCCTTTCTGGCTTTATTAATCACTGAAGCCGGAGAAAGATCTTCAAAAATACCACATGTAAGATCAATTATTCCACCTTTTTTTAGAAATTCAAATCCTTCTGCAAGAAGTTTTTCATTTCGATTGATATGAGTTGGTGCAAAAGTCTGTATCGGCAGTTCACTGTCTTCTACAGCTGCAGTGATTGGAGCCAAACCTTTTTTGCCGTCTCCCATATGTA
>CAZLIW010000236.1:0-3502 GCA_964559325.1 uncultured Halanaerobium sp.
CACTATGAAAGAAAAAAATTTAAGTTCGAATTGATATATAATTTATTGAAGGTGATCAAGATGTCGCAAAAAATCGTGAGCCTGGAAAACCGGCTTGAGGAAATGAAAAAGGAACTGGAAAGAGAAAGAAAGAAAGTCTCCCTTTTCAATAATTACATTTAAAGGTACAACATGTATTTGTTTTTTGATAATAAATTCTTCTGGTATATCAGCAATTGAATCAGTGACCAAAGCAATTTCTGATTTCTGTCTGTATTTAACATTATATTGGACAAGCATATCGTCAATTTTTTGATCAATTATATGAGATATCTTATTGATTTTATTAAAAAATTCATCAGGCTGATCAGTGTGAATATGAATTCTCATTTTCTTTTTACCACCAGCAATTATTATAGAGTCCCCCAGAACAGATATATCATTTCTAATTTCATCTTTATCTTTTTTTATATCCTCTATATAAACTTCCGTGCAGAAGCGGTAATCTAATTTTTGTTTTTCATCTATGGTCTCTTTTTTAAATTCTGGAACTAATATCTCTTTTTCTATTTTATTAATATGCCCACTTCTAATTAAATTAACTATACCTTTAAGAAAATAAATAAAACCAAGAGCACCAGAATCGACAACATCTAATTTCTTTAAAACTTCCAGCTTATTTTTTGTTTCATTAAGCGATATATTAGCTTTTTTAAATGATTCCAGCATCAACTCTTCAAAATCATCTGTTTTTTCTTTTATATCCTGAAGTGATTCGGACCATTCCCTCATTACAGTTAATATTGTTCCTTCTACCGGGTTACTTACACCCTGATAAGTATAATTTACTGCTCCATCTATTACTGAAGAGAATTTTTTAACATTTAATCTCTTGTTTTCTATATTTAAAAGATTCAGGCTGTTATTAAATCCACTTATAAATTGAGCAAATATTATACCAGAATTTCCAATAGCACCCATCAATGCCTGTTCACTCATTACATTAACCAGTGATTTTAAAGAGTAGTCTGCATTAATTTTTTGTAAAATCATCTTTAAAGTTCTGCTCATATTTGTACCGGTATCACCATCTGCAACAGGAAAAACATTTATATTATTAAGTTCTTCTCTATTATTAATAACTTCCTCTGCACCAGATAAAAATGCATAATATAATCTGCTGCCATCCAAATATTTAATCTTCATAAAAAATACCCCCTGCACACTGAGTATGATTTCTAAAAAATAATAATAAATTTCTTTAATATAATTAATTATACACCAGCAGCAGAGGAAAAATAAAGTTATTAGATAACTAAATTTTAAAATAACAATAATAATTACTAATAATAGTTTATTTTATTATAATTTTCCTTTTAATTCTCTTCCATAACGAAGATCTTCGCGCATTTCACTTAGATATCTGTCAATTTCTTTTAATTCTTTTAACATAGCTTTTTCCATTTTACTAGTCTCTATAATATTAACTATTCCACCATTATTGATAATTATTCTTCTATCACCCATCAGGGCCAGTATTGGATCATGAGTTGCCATTAAAACAATTTTTTCTTCTCCAACAAGCAGCTCCAGTGCTTTTTCTCTATTTATTCCTGCATTTTCTATCTCATCAATTAAGATGATCGGAGATGAACTCAAAATAGCTGTATCAGCTATCATTAATGCCCGGGACTGGCCTCCACTTAAACTTGTTATCTGAGCACTGCGAGAAAATTTTTCACCTGCAAGCTTATTTGCCTCTTTTATTATTCTTTCCACTATCTGATCTTCATTTTCTATTAGACGGCTTTCTGCATGCAGATGCAGAAATTCTTCAACTGAAAGATCCATAACAAAGTTCATGTTTTGAGACAGTTGTGCAACTAATTTTTTGCCGCCCGAAAATCTCCATTTTTTATCAGGCTTTTTCCCATTTATTAAAATATGCCTTTCAGTTGGAGTATCTCCATTGGCAGTCCACTCTATATCTGCCAGCAGGCGGCTTTTCCCGGATCCTGTTGGCCCAACAATGGAAATGATCTCTCCACTTTTAATAGTCAGTTTTTTGTATTTTTCTGTATATCCTTTTTTATTTTTTCCTGCAAGAATAGATAAATCTTTTATAGTGTCATCTTCTTCTCCTAAAAATTCCTGCATGTTTTTTATATATTTAATCAGTTTTTCAGCCATTTCATCTTCAGAATAAACTATATCTTCCATCTCGATACTGCTTATATTTTCAAATATCTCATTTAATGTCTGAAATTTTTTCTCAATTGGGATTTCCTGTTCTTTAAAAAAGTTTTCTGTATAAGGATATTCTTTAATAATATCTTCTATGCTTTTATTTTTTACCTCTGTTTTACTATACATCACTATCACCCAAATCTATTTTTCTTACATTACCAAGCTGATGTTCTTCTCCTATTCTAGTTTCCCCCAAACAGTAAGAGCACATGGCAGAAGGCATAGAAAATCTTAATTTTTTGCCTTTTACCGTATCTATATCTTCATCTTCATCAAATAGGAGGGTTGAAAACTCAAAAGAACCCTGACCTGTCAATCCATTTACATGCATTACCAGTGCATCAGGGTTAACAGTACTTACCTTTGATGCAAACACTTCTCTTTCCGCCTGTGAAACAATGTCCCCTTTAGTTATAATAACTATATCTGCAGTTTTAAGCATTGGTCCTATCTTGCGCGGTGTATTAATCCCACTCAAATTATCTATTACACAGACTGCCTTAATATCTTTTATATATGGTGAACATCTATTACACAATCCGGCACTTTCAGTGATAAGTAAATCCAGTTCTTTATCCAAACCCCACTGCACTACTTCTTCTATATTACTGACAAAATAATGATCAGGACACAGTGAACCGGATAAACCTTTTTTTACAGGAACACCTGCTTTTTCATAAAGCAGGTCATCATCAGTATAGAGGCAGTCAAATTTTACAACTCCTACCTTCAAACCTCTACCTTGCAGTGATTCAATTGTCTTTAAAATAACAGCAGTTTTACCGGAAGACGGTGGTCCAGAAAAGGTTACTAAATTCATCCTACCAGTACACCTCCAGCAGATTTTGTAAATTTATCTTCCAGCTCTTTAAGCAGCTGTCCTGGATCACTGCTGCGCAGAAAATCCCAGCCCGGCCACATAAAATCTGCATTTTCCGGCAGATTATTATTAATCCCCGGAAGAACACTGGGGAAAAGACCCTGTTCGGCAAGAATTTTTCCGATTTTCACTGAAGAAAGAAGATCAATTAATGGTTTAATTTTTTCAGCACTTTTCTTTTTACTCAGCATAAAAATTGGACTTATAATAGCTCCATCTTCCGGCCAGACAAAATTCATATGTGGAAACCTTTTTGCCATTCGGGTAAAAAAGTATGGCATTATAGTAACAGCTGGCTGACCTTCGGCTTTTCTTCCACCTTCTTTAACCATCTGTGATGGATGAAGTGCTTTTTTCATAGATCTGCCCAGTCTGGATATAGATTCGTCACCGTAT
>CAZLIW010000237.1:0-3498 GCA_964559325.1 uncultured Halanaerobium sp.
CTTGTAAAATATATTTATATATAATATACTAGGTTTACAGTAAACGCGGATAAATATAATCTTATTTAAAGCATTTAGGAGGTGGAGTATGAAATTAAATAAAAAACAGCTTGAGATTTGTCGAAATAATGATGAAGATTTTTCTGATTTAAAATCTCTGTTTATTAATTGTACTCTAAAAAAATCTCCTCAAATATCTAATACTCGTGGTTTAATCGATGTTTGTAAATCAATCATGGAAAAAAATAGTGTTACAACAGAAGTTATTAGAGCTGTTGATTACGAAATTGCTCCTGGAGTCTGGCCGGATATGACTAAACAGGGGCTGAAAAAAGACGACTGGCCTCAGATATTTAAAAAAGTTATGGGAGCAGATATTTTAGTTATTGGAACTCCAATCTGGTTAGGAGAAAAATCTTCTGTCTGTCAGAGAGTTATAGAAAGGCTATATAGTCAATCTGGAGAACTTAATGAGAAAGGTCAATATGCATTTTATGATCGTTGTGGCGGCTGTATAGTAACAGGGAATGAAGATGGTATAAAACACTGTGGGATGGGAATTCTATACTCACTTCAACATCTTGGCTTTGTAATACCACCACAGGCAGATGCTGGATGGATAGGAGAAGCTGGCCCTGGTCCATCTTATCTGGATGAAGATTCAGGTGGCCCCCAAAATGACTTCACACAGAGAAATACTACTTTTATGACGTGGAATTTAATGCATATGGCAAAAATGCTTAAAAAGAATAATGGTATTAGAGCACATGGTAATCAGAGAAGTGCCTGGGATGCTGGCTGTAGATTTGATCATCCAAATCCTGAATACAGGTAAAATAAAAAATTTTAGTTGTAATAAAAGAATTGAAATTTTAAAATTATCAAAATGACTGGTATTTTTTATTTATTAAGAAGAGGAGGTCAAAATGAAATTTAAAGTATTATTTAAATTGACTTTATTGATAATGATCCTGACTCTTATGGTAACTCCTGGGGAAGCTCAGGATAAAAGTCTTAATATTGCTATTCCTGGAAGAGCACAGACATTAGATCCTGCATATTTGCAGCGTGTTTTATCTGACTGGCCAGTAATGAATTCCATATTTAATGGTCTTGTTAAATATAAAGCAGAAACATTTGAAGTTGTTCCAGATCTTGCTGAAGAATGGAAGATTTCTGATAGTGGTAAGGAGATAATTTTTAAGTTAAAAGAAGGAATTCGATTTCATAAAAACTATGGAGAGCTTACAGCAGAAGATGTAAAATTCAGCTTTGAAAGAATAATCTCTGAAAAAGCAAACTCTCCAGAAGCACAGTCCTTTTTTAGTTTAGAAAGTGTAGAAATAATTGATAAATATAATTTTAAGCTTATATTAAATCAACCTATGGGAAGGCTTTTTACGGCTACCTTACCTTTTAATGCAGGTCTAATAGTAAGCAAAAGAGCTGTAGAAGAAATGGGGAAAGACAGTTTTGCCAGCAATCCAGTTGGGACAGGCCCCTATGTATTTTCGAGCTGGGATGTGAATAATAATATAACTCTTATCAAAAACGAAAAATACTTTGATAATTCTGCTGAATTTGAAGAGATTAAATTTATGCCAATGACAGATCCTACTTCTCAGGAACTTGCCTTACAATCTGGAGAAATTGATATAGGTCAATTAACTTTAGATAATTATGATAAAATAAGCAAAATGGAGAAGTTTGATGCAAAAATATACCCTGATCTTGCAATTCAATATATAGCTTTTAACACCAGTAAAGAGCCATTAAACAATAAAAAACTAAGAAAAGCGCTTCAATATATAATAAATCCAGAAGAAATTCTTATAGCTGCATTTGCAGGTAAAGCAGAAAAAGCTTATTCTATTTTGCTTCCAGAAATGATAGGATACTGGAAAGCTCCTTTACACAGGCTTGAAGATGTAGGAGAAGAATATGTATGGAATTTGCTTAAAGAGGCTGGATATCCTGAAGGCAGTGGACTGGAACTAAAATATATAACTGATGCAAATGAAGAAAGAAGATTGATAGCTGCTTTGATACAGGATCAGTTATCTCGCTTTAATATCAAGTTGAATATAGAAGCTTTAGAAGTAGGTCCTAAAATAGATTTGTGGCAGTCGGGAACTTATGATTTAACATATGCGAGATTTACTAATACTATAGATCCAGGCTATAATTTTCAGTGGAATTTAAGTGAACAGATCGGAAAATGGAATCTGTTTCACTGGTCAAATCAGGAATATGATAAACTCTGGCAGGATTCAGAGACCACACTTTCTGAAGAAACAAGATCCAAAAACTATAAAAAAATGCAGCAGTTAATGGCCGAAGATTCAATCGGAATCTGGGTAAGTCATGGTGTGAAAACTCCTGCCTGGAAATCTGATTTAAAACCTGTTTTTTCACCTGATGGTGTTATTATGCCGTGGCTAATTAAAAAATGATATATCCAAAATATTTTTTTAAAAAACTTTAAAATTTTGATGGAGGAATTAGACTATGCTAATCTATCTAATTAAAAGACTCATATGGATAATTCCAACAGTTTTAACTGTTTTGCTAATATTATTTAGTTTAAGCTACCTTCTACCAGGTGAACCAGCAGAAATAATACTGGGTCCAAGGGCAACTTCAGAAATGGCTGCCGAATTAAATAGCCGTCTGGGATTAGATAAACCCTGGTATCAGGGTTATTTAACTTATCTAAAAAATATCTTTAAAGGTGATTTTGGAAGATCGATTTTTCGGGATAGATTGGTATTTGATGTAATTATTGAGGTCATTCCACATACGATAATACTAACACTTGTGGGAATGGGTATGGCTATTTTCAATGGTGTATTAATTGGACTCCTGGCAGCAAATTATAATAATAGTTTTTTTGAAAAGTTTTTAACTTTATTATCCTATATTACAGCTTCAACCCCAACATATATTGCAGGTGTTTTATTAATTTTTTTGTTTTCAGTAAAATTTAATCTAATACCGTCTATAGGAGCAGGAGATGGAAGCTTTATTAGCACAGCACACCATTTAATTGGGCCAGCAATTGCGCTATCTACAGGATGGACTGGTTATATTGCTCGTCTTACCAGAAGTTCAATGTTAGAAACACTGGAATTAGATTTTATAGAAACTGAAAAATCTTTTGGCATTCCTCGTTATTACATTATTTATAAGTATGCCCTAAAAAAAGCGATTAAACCAATTGTTGCAGTAATTGGACTGGGAGTTGGGAGACTACTAGGTGGAGCTGTCTTTGTTGAGGTTATATTTAATCGGCCGGGGTTGGGAAGGTTAATAGTAGATTCAGTTCACGAAAGAGATTTACCAGTTGTCAGAGGAGGAGTATTAGTTGCAGCTATTTTATTTGTATTTGCTAATTTAGCTGCAGATATTTCATATGCTTATTTTGATCCACGCATTAAACAAAAATAATCTGCTGCAGTGGGGGTTCGATATGATTAAAAGTCAGAGCTTTTTTAGACT
>CAZLIW010000238.1:0-3487 GCA_964559325.1 uncultured Halanaerobium sp.
CAAATATTTATCCAGGGATCTCTCGAATTATGAGGTTTCCCCTTTACAGAATGCAGGTGCACTCTTCCCTCTTTTTTGAGCTCTGTTAAATCATCTCGTGTTTTAACAGAAATGTCAATATGTGCCCCACAATTATTACAGCTCAGTTCAAGTCGATCATTAAATAATTCTATATTAATATCATGACTGCCGCATTCACAATTTAATCTTCCCTCTGCAGCGATATCATGCAGATAATCCAATACTTCCAGCATCAATTCTGGATTAACAAAATCTTCAAAACCAAGTTCGTCAGCCTTCATATCAAGCTCTTCTTTCTGACGCTGAAGTTCAGATTTTATCATTTCGGTTGATCCAAAATATCCAAGGTTTAATCCAGTCTCCTCACACAAAAGAGGAGTAACTCGGTCTGAATGCCAGAATTTTTTTGGCGAAACTATCTTTTTATGTGCACGACTGCAGAGCAGACAAAAATAGTCTATCTGAATATATCCTTTTTTAGTTCTCTTTATAGACGCTTTTTTTGCTCCACAGCTGCTGCATTTTAACTGGTGGACTGCACCTCCTGACAGCTGAAATATATTAATTTCATCTGTACTCAGGCGCCCACAGGCAGGACAGCTTACAGCAATTGTGTTGGACAGTTCTAGTAACATTTTTAATCCCGGCCTGCAACATCTAAGACCAGGTATTCACCTCCTTAATCTAACTATTCTTCATTACACAAAAAAATCCTTTTTTCATTTAGCTTTTGAATTAATATATTTTTGAAAAAAATATTGATATTAGATAAGTATCTAACTATAATATTATTAGAATATGATCTTAAAAATGCTACAATTTCTCATCATGTAAAAAAATTAATAATAAATAATCTTATTTAAACTGGAAAAAATGATCAGAAAATGTATTTTGCCGCAGATAAAAAAATATCAAACAATTTGCAAATAAAACTCTTGAGCATTTCTTGATCAATTTATTTAAACTTATGTAAAGTAAAGATTAAACATACAAAATCTCCCTGTTTAAACAGGGAGATTCATCTTTTTTAAAATTATTATTACCTTCTAAAGCTTTTCTTTAATTAATTTAACAAATTGTTTCATTGAACCTTTCCAGTCTGCTTCTAAATCAGAACTGCCCCTATCAATAACATAATCTTCTATTATATATGTAGCAATACCAGCTTCTGATGCAGCCATATCTTCCTGCATATCATTACCGATCATTATGGAATTTTCTACTTTCTCATCTACATTATCAAGGACATCTAAAAAATATTGAGGATTTGGCTTGGCAGATTTCATATTTTCATAACTGGTGATGAAATCAAAGTCTCTTTCTTTAAGTCCCGCCCATCTGAGTCTTTCCACAACTGCTTCACGTGGAAAAATAGGATTTGTTGCCAGTACAAGCCTTTTATTTCTGTCTTTTAGAAAATTTATTATCTGAGGTGGTGTGCTGTCATCTATATCAAGCTGATTTTTTAATTGTGGAAAAATATTTTTATAGAAATTATTAAATTGAAAAATTATTTCATCTCTACTGTCAGTTTCAATTTTGTCAAAAAAGTTTTTCATAAAAACTTCCTGATTGCTTGCTTTTCCGCTGTTCTGGATCATTTTCTCAGTAGAACTCATAAGAATATTGATAAATTCATCTCGAGAAGAAGTTAGATATGAAAATTCTTCTGCCAGAGCATTAAAATAAAGTTTTAAAAATTTATCAAGTTCTATGGTTAAAAGTGTTCCATCAAGATCAAAAAGAAAGGTCCGCTTTTCTGCCAGCAATTTTTATCCTCCTTGCTAATTGTTATCATGTTTAATAATATCTTTAATCTTCTTTATTCGTTCTCTGTGTTCCTGGGTATCAAAGCAGATGCTGAATGCTTCGGTCTCATATCTGCTGCCAGCTTCTGGCCCGTCTATGTAAGAATGACTAATAGCTTTTTTTATCATTGATACTGCGCGGGCAGAGCGGTCTGTAATTTCTAAAGCCATTTCTCTGGCAGATGGAATTAAAGTTCTTGGAGTTACTACCTTATTGATTAATCCCAGCTCATAGGCAAGGGTCGCATCAACAATATTTCCGGTAAAGAGCATTTCTTTAGCCTCAGCAACTCCAATCAGGCGGGGAAGACGCTGAGTACTCCCAAATCCAGGTATAACTCCCAATTTCACTTCTGGCTGTCCAAATCGTGCCCTTGTGGTCGCAATACGCATATCACAGGCGAGTGTAAGCTCCATTCCACCACCTAATGCATAACCATCAACCGCAGCAATTACAACCTGAGTACTGTGTTCAATCAAATCACAGATTTTATGTCCTTTTAAAGAAAGTTCTTCTGCCTGTCTGCTGTTAAGTTTTTCCAGATAGTCTATATCTCCTCCAACAGAAAAGGCTCTATCTCCACTTCCAGTCATAACAACAGCTTCAACCTCTTCATTAGCAAATACCTCTTCTAAAGTATCGTACAGCTCATCAAGCAACTGTTCATTATATGCATTGAGAACTTCAGGCCGGTCAAGTACAACAGTTGCCAGAGGTTCATCATATTCACATTTAACGAACTCCCTATCCATACTGCTCCTCCTTTTTGCCTATTTTGTGGCAAATTATATTTGTTATATAAAACACAAACTTATTATTAGTATTCTTCAGATCTTCTAAAAGTCCTTGAAAAATTACTTATTTTTTAAAACAGCCTCTACAAACCTTACAAAAAGAGGATGTGGTCTATTTGGGCGCGACTTGAATTCTGGATGGAACTGTACACCGACAAACCAGGGATGGTCTGGAATTTCAATAATTTCAACAAGTTTTTCATCTGGAGAAAGTCCGGAAAAAATCATCCCCTTTTTTTCCATTCTGCTGCGATACTGATTGTTAAACTCATAGCGGTGGCGGTGTCTTTCATAAATTACCTCATCACTGTATGCTTTTTTGCTGATCGTATTCTCTTCTAACTTACATGGATAAAGGCCCAGACGCATTGTACCTCCCATGTCTTCAATATCATGCTGATCTGGCATGAGATCAATTACAGGATCACTGCTTTCTTCATTAAATTCTGAGCTGTTGGCATCATCTAAATCAAGAATATTTCTGGCATATTCTATCACAGCACACTGCATACCAAGGCATATTCCAAAATAGGGCACTTTATTTTCGCGTGCATATTTAACAGCAGCTATTTTACCTTCAATACCTCTGTCACCAAACCCGCCCGGCACCAGAATTCCATCTACATCTTTTAAGTTTTCTTCTACTTTTTCTTCTTCTTCCAGATCTTCTGCATAAACATATTTAATATTAACCCGGCAGTCATTTGCTATACCTGCATGTGTAAAAGACTCTGCAATACTAATATAAGCATCCGGCAGTTCAACATATTTACCTACTATCGCTATTTCAACCTGATCAGTGCGATTTTTAATCTTTTCTATCAAATTTTCCCAATCTGTCAGTTCTGGTGCATGAACTTTTT
>CAZLIW010000239.1:0-3477 GCA_964559325.1 uncultured Halanaerobium sp.
AATAAGGCGTGGGAAAATCTACATTTTTATTAAACGCTTTGCTGGCCCGGGTGGACTTCCTGTTAAATCATCCGGAAAAGCACTGCTTCTTCTTTCAGGTGGTATAGACAGTCCTGTGGCCGGCTGGCTCGGTCTCAAAAGAGGATTAAGCATAGATGCAGTATATTTCCATTCTTTTCCTTATACGGGGGATAGAGCTAAAGAAAAGGTTGTTGACCTCAGCAGAGTTCTCAGCCACTATGGTGGAAATATAAAGCTGCATATCGCATATTTTACAGAAATACAGCAGGAAATAGCAAAATACTGTCCGGATAGATATACAGTTACAATAATGAGGAGAATGATGATCAGAATAGCCAATAAAATCGCAGAACAAAATAATGATCTCGCACTTATAACTGGAGAAAGCCTGGGCCAGGTTGCAAGTCAGACCCTGGAAGGTATTGCTTCCTCTGATGATATTGCAGAACTACCTGTTTTAAGACCTTTAATTACAATGGACAAAAATGAAATTATTAAGATTTCAAAAAAAATAGGCTGTTATGATATTTCAATTAGACCTTATGAAGACTGCTGTACAGTTTTTGTACCTGATAGTCCTGTTACCAAACCCAAATTAGACAAGGTCAGGGCAGCTGAAAGCAGTTTGGATATTGACAAACTGCTGGAAAATGCACTGGAAAAAACCGAGGTTATGCAGGTCAATCAGAGGCCAAAATAGTTAGAAGCCTGATTTTTCTGCTTTATCGTATCTATCAGTTTTTTGGGGTCATTTTCTTTTAGATTAGGTATCAAAAGTCCCATTATCTGATATAAGTAGAGAAATTCATCCAGAAGATCTTCCTGCTGTTCTTCCTTTATGCTGCCTATTTCTTCCATAAATTCTTCTACTTTATCATTAATTCTAGATAATGATTTCAGAATTTCGTCAGCTTTATTTTTTTTAGTCTTGTTTTTTTCTTTTAATGTTAATTTAACATTTGACCTGGCTCTTTTTAAAAGTACAGCTGCAACCGCTTCTTCCATAGGCATATGCAGATATTTGTAAAATATGTCCAGCACATTTTGTGTTTCCTTTCTGCTCAGATTATATTTTAACACAGCATCCAAAAGCTGATTTATTTTGCTGGGATCACCTGTTTTTGATGCCAGCGCCTGGGCCAGGCTGATGTGTGACAGAGAAACAGGAGAATCTTCCTTAAGTACTTCCTGCTGATATTTTTTCTTTACAGAAAGAATATTCAGCCACAGTGTCAGAGTAGTGCGCGGTACTCCTAGCTTCTCTGCAGCTTCTTTTTTGCTGAGATTATTTTCATCTATAAATTTCTGAATAGAAACTGCTCTTTCCAGTGGATTCAAATCCTGCCTCTGCAGATTTTCTATTAACTGAATCTGCCTGAACTTTTTAGGAGTTAGATCTTCTTCCAAAATAACAGCTGCTATTACATCTTTTCCATCCTTAGCAATAGCCCTAAATCTTCTCTCCCCAGCTATTAAAATATATCTGTCACCTTTATCCTGTACGACTATCGGCTGCAGCTGACCTACTTCAGCAATTGATTTTGCAAGTTCATCAATTCTCCTATCAGAAAAATCACTTCTTACCTGTTCAGGATAACTTTCTATATTCACAATTTTTATTTTTTTATATTTCATTTTATAAGCCCCCTGTTGATTTTAAGCTGCTGTTGACATATTATATATTTAAACAGTTCATAATAGCAAACAGCCTGTGATAAAAAAACTATAATAAAGGAGTACAGATATGTCTGATATAAATATTTTAACAGAAAATATGGGAAAAATAAACTCTCTAAAAACCGATAAAAATAAAATACTCGCACCATATACCAGCTTTAAAGTTGGTGGCCCGGCAGATCTTTTCGTGGAAGCTGAAACTGTTGAATCACTGCAGAGAGCACTTCCTTTAATTGTAAAATCCGGTCTTCCCTATTTTGTGCTGGGAAAAGGGAGCAACCTAATTACTTCAGACAGAGGTTATAGGGGAGTTATCATCTATACAGGTAGTCTCAGAAATTATACTGTTCATGATAATACAGTTGAAGCCCAATCCGGTCTTCTTCTTTCTGAACTGGCTGATATCTGCTGTAATACTTCATTAAGCGGTCTTGAGTTTGCCAGCGGTATACCTGGTTCTCTGGGAGGAGCTGTTTATATGAATGCCGGTGCTTATGGAGGAGAAATGAAAGATGTTATAAAAAAAGCAGAGCTTCTTCAGCAGAATGGAGAAATAATTGAACTTTCCAATCAAGAGCTGCAGCTTGATTATAGAAACAGTATACTTCAATCTGAAAATTATATTGTAACCTCAGTAACTCTTGAACTAAAGAGTGGGAATAAAGAAAAAATACAAAAACAAATAGATGAACTGCATGATAAGCGCTGGAGTAAACAACCAATGGAGTGGCCGAGTGCAGGTAGTATCTTTAAGCGGCCACCGGGACACTATACTGGCCCACTTATAGAAAAAGCCGGTATGAAGGGGCATCAAATTGGTGGAGCACAGGTTTCTACAAAACATGCCGGTTTTATTGTAAATAAAGGTAATGCCACATCTGATGATATTATCAATTTGATAGAAAAGGTTAAAAAAGAAGTATATAAAATAAGCGGAGTCAGACTTGAAGTCGAACCCCGCTTTTTAGGTGAATTTTAATATTACTTTGAATTAATCAGCTCCTCCTTTTCTTTTCGGGGGAGCTGTTTTATTTGATATTCTTTTTTCTGTGCACTGCTGCGGGAACTAAAAGATTCTGTGTATCGGAGCTCAACCGGATATCTTCCTCTGGTATATTTTGCTCCTTCTCCACAGTTGTGTTCTTCAAGTCTCCTCTCTACATCTGTGGTGTAGCCTGTATAGAGAGTCCCATCTCTGCATTCTACTATATACACAAAATGGTTTTTTTTATTTATATCTTTTTGCATATTCTGTTAAATCTTTAAGGTGCTGTTTTTCTTCTCCAATTAACTGCTTTATTGCATCAATTGTTTTTCCCTCATTGTAGTCACACATTTCTCTATAAAAAAGAATAGAGTCTTTTTCCGCCTGTATGGCAAGTTTTAAAGCTTTTTCTACACTGTGCAGTGCCTGCTGAGAATCTTCACTATCAGCCTCAGGGAAAACAGATAAATCTACCAAATATTTAAAATAGGCACTTACTTCTTCATCATATAGATATTCTGCTTCTTCCTGATTTTCTTCCATTTTTTCAGCCAGATTACTAAATCTTTCATAATGATCCTGTTCATCTGAGGCCAGTTTTCTAAAAAGTTCTTCCAGATCTTTATTTTCTGTTCCCTCAGCATGTTTGAGGTAAAAATTCTTACCCCTTATTTCAATGTCTTTTGCCATTTCAATTACTTCTAAAGCACTAAATCTTTCTTTCATTAAAATTACACTCCTCTCAATACTATATAATAAAATCAAATGGACATAATCATTATAGGAGCAATTGC
>CAZLIW010000240.1:0-3474 GCA_964559325.1 uncultured Halanaerobium sp.
TGATGAAAATTCATCTGTAAAAGATTCTTTTTATAAAGGACTGCTTGAACATCCACACTATACAAGACCGCGTGAATTTAGAGGAATGCAGGTTCCTGATGTACTTTTAAGCGGCAATCATAAGATGATAAAAGACTGGCGCAGAAGAGAATCACTTAAGCGAACACTTTTAAGAAGACCGGATTTGTTAAAAAATGAAGATCTGAGTCCTGAAGATATAAAAATAATTGAAGAATTAAAGAGAGAATTAAAGGGTGAATTTAATGAAAACAATTGATGCAGATGTTTTTCTTGGTCTGCTGCACCATCCAATATATAATAAACTTGGCGATAAAATAACAACTACAATAACAAATTATGATCTGCACGATATTTCCAGAGCTGCAAGGACCTATGATATTAATAAATACTATGTTATTAATCATCTTAAATCACAGCAGCAGCTTGTTGAAAGAATGAAAAGCTACTGGACCGGTGGGCGAGGAGCAGATTACTGCTATAATCGTCATGAAGCATTTTCGGTACTGGAAATAGCTTCAACACTGGATGAAGTAAAAGAAAATATAAAAAATAAAACCGGAAAAGACGCTGTTTTAATAGCAACAGATGCTAAAAATTTTGAGAATTCGGTCTCATACAGCAAAATGAGAGAAATTTTTGCGGAAGATGACAGACCTTTCCTTATTATTCTTGGAACAGGTTATGGACTTACTGAAGAAACTTTAGAACAGTGTGATTACATACTTGACCCTGTAATTGGTAGGGGAGATTTTAATCATTTATCTGTTCGAAGTGCTGCATCGATAATACTTGATCGTCTTTTAGCTTCACCCTGGTGGACAAAATAGTTATTTTGGAAGGAGGTTTACAATGAACATTATCAACGAAATCGAAAAAGAACAAATGCGTGATGATATACCGGTATTTGCACCTGGTGATACACTCCGCCTGATGGTTAAAGTTGTAGAAGGTGGTAAAGAAAGACTTCAGAACTATACAGGTGTTGTAGTAAAAAGAAATGGTGGTGGACTTAACGAAAATTTCACTGTTAGAAAGATATCAAATGGTATTGGAGTTGAGAGAACTTTTCCACTTCATTCCAATAAATTAGCAAAAATAGAAGTCGTTAGACGTGGAGATGTTAGAAGATCTCGTCTGTATTACCTGCGTTCAAGAAGAGGTAAAGCTTCTAGAATTAAAGAAAAAAGAGACTAAATTTAAAGGGTGGGGAGATTATCCTGCACCCTTTTTTAATGTGAGGTAATAATTATGATACAGTGGTATCCCGGTCATATGGCCAAAGCAAAAAGAATATTAAAAAAAGATTTAAGCCTGGTTGACTTAGTAATTGAAACAATTGATGCAAGAATTCCAAAAAGCAGTAAAAATCCTGATTTGAATGATATTATAAAGAATCAGGATAAGATAGTTATTTTAAATAAAATGGATCTGGCTGATGATAAATTAAATCAAAAGTGGATTGAGCAAATCAGCAAAGAAACAGATGCTGTACTGGTCAATTCTATTACTGGAGAGGGAACTTCCGGCTTTAAAAGCCTTTTAAATAACAAACATGATATAATCAGTAAAAAACTTTCTCAAAAAGGTAGAAAGCCCAGACAAATCAGAGCCATGATTATCGGTGTACCCAATGTTGGAAAATCTGCTCTTATAAATATTCTTGCTGGCAGTAAAATTACAACTATCGGGGATAAGCCTGGAGTCACAAGGGGCAGGCAGTGGATAAATATTGATAAAAAAGTTAAGCTGCTTGATACACCGGGTATTTTATGGCCAAAATTTACTGATGAAGATACTGCATATAAACTTGCAGTTACCGGTGCGGTAGATAATGATATTTTTGATTTTGAACTTGCATCATATAAATTAATTAAGTTTATTCGTGATATTAATGCTGATTCTTTAAAAGAATTCTATAATATTGATTTTGGACAGGAACATCCCTATGATATTTTACCCATGATTGCCAAAAAAAGAGGCTGCATTATGAGTGGTGGAAAAGTAGACAGGAATCGTGCTTCTCAGCTGCTTATTAATGATTTTCGCAGAGGCAAACTTGGAAGAATTACACTGGAAAAACCTGGAGATGATTTAGATGAATGATCAGTTTCCTGATTTTGCAAACATGACAATTAAAGAAATAAAACAGTATCTTGAGAATAAAGATATATCAGTAGATTTGATTCAAAAACTTGCCGGTGATTCAAGAACAGGTGTTGTTAAACTTTCACAGCAGCTTGCAAAAAAACTTAAGAAAAGAAAAAACATTATAGAAAAGTGGCATATAAATAATAAATATGAAGCTAATCTAAGAAATATAGGCTATAAATTGATAGCCGGTATTGATGAAGCTGGCAGAGGTCCACTGGCTGGCCCGGTAGTTGCTGCTGCAGTTATATTAGATCCTAATAAACCAATTTATGGTCTTGATGATTCCAAAAAACTATCAGCTAAAAAAAGAAATATACTTTTTACTGAAATAAATAAAAAAGCGACTGTAGGTATAGGAAAAGCAAATAATCAGGAGATTGATAAAATCAATATACGCAATGCAACATTTTTGGCAATGAAGAGGGCATTAGATGATATAAATCGAGAAATTGATTATGTTCTGGTAGATGGAAATGCGGCTATTCCTGATTTAAAAATAGAACAAAGAACGGTAGTTGATGGTGATAGCAAAATAAACGCTATTTCTGCTGCTTCAATTATTGCAAAAGTTACACGAGATAAAATAATATTTGACTATGCAGAACAGTATCCGGAATATAATTTCAAATCCAATAAAGGTTATGGTACTGCAGAACATATTGAAGCTTTAGAAAAATACGGTTCATCACCAATCCACCGCAAATCATTTAAAAGGGTATAGTCTGTTATTGAGGTGATATTATGATAAAATTTAAGTTTAAGACAAATAAATTGACAAGAGCAGCAATTATTGCTGCCTTATATGTGGCTGTAACTTATCTGCTTAATCCGTTCAGTTATGGTCCTCTGCAATTTAGAGCTTCTGAAGCACTTACAGTACTTCCGATAATATTTCCAGAAGCAGTTCCTGGAGTATTTATAGGAGTCTTAATTGCAAATATATTTAGTCCTGCCGGTTTAATTGATGTTGTGGGGGGGAGTTTAGTTACCTTACTTGCTGCATATGTCACTTATAAGTTTAAAGACAGTATTATAGCCTATTTAAGTCCTGTTGTTTTTAATGCATTTCTGATCAGCCTCTATCTTTATAAATTATATGGAATTCCCTACTGGTTAAATGTAATACAGATTGGATTTAGTGAAGCTATTGTAGTATTTCTGCTGGGTTATCCCATGATACAACTTTTAAAGAAGCATTTCTGATTTTTCCGCATACCAGCGGAGATTAACTGCTTCCAAAAAATCATTACTCTTAATATTTTTATGTTTATTTAAGTCTGCAGTAGTTCTTGCCACTCTCAT
>CAZLIW010000241.1:0-3427 GCA_964559325.1 uncultured Halanaerobium sp.
AGATTCATCTACTAAGAACTTCAATATTTCTGCAGCTAACTTTTGACAGCATAATATAAAAAATGGGAAAACACATTTAAATAATGTTATTGGTAATGTTATTAAAAATTATTAAAGCCTGAAATTGGTTCAATTTAGCACTGCAGTTAAGAGAAATCATCATTCCTTTTTCATCATAAAAAAAGCAGCAGACATCATCACAGAAACAAGAACAAAAGTAAATACATAACCAAGGTAGTCAATAAATACTCCTCCCAGAAGTGGAAGTAATACAACCAGAATATTTAATGTTCCTCTGATCCCCAAATAAACTGTTCTCCTGTCATCAGGAGATAAATACAGCAGATAGGGTTCAAATCCCACCAGGCGCCCACTTTTTAGAAAACCGATTAAAAAGAAGATTATGGAGAAAACATCAGGACCAAATGGAGTTAATATAAGAGCTAATAAAGGAATTACAGCTCCTCCCAGAATACAGATACGCACAACAGCTTTTGAATTAAACCGGCTGGAAATATATCCCCAAAGCAAGTTGGAAAGTACTGTTCCCGAAATTTGAAACAGCAGGTATTTGCCAATATATGATGATCCGATGCTAAATATATCTCCTGCATAAACTATGTAAAATGGAAGCAGCATCATGCTGAAGCTGGCCATATTTTCTACTACGATAAAGTTGAAAAATCTTCTGTCACTTTTTAATATATCGGGAACTTTTTTAATATATTCTGTGAGGGATAATACTTCTTTATCAGTGCTGACAGAAGGTGGTTCATTTATAAACCAAAATGCAGATGCAGCTGTAATCAACCCTAAAAATCCGACAAAAAGAATAATAGAATAATTTAAGGGAAAGCCCATACTTTCAGCAGAAAAGATATTCTGAACTAAAATTCCACCTAAAAAAGCGGCCAGACTTGCTGCAAACTGCTTAACTGCATAGAGTCTTCCTCGTTCTTCTCTCACAACAGTTTTGGCAATTATATCTCCATAAGATATGCCGGCAAAACCACCACTTATTGAAAAAATGAAAACAAGAATAAATAGAGACAAAATCACAAATTCAGGATTATCTGCTCCATAATAATAGGTAAAAAAAGCCATACCTAAAAATGAAAGTGCTCTCAGGTAAATTCCACCCAGCAGAAATTTTTTGCGATATCTGTGCTGATTCATATAGTGGCTAAAAATTATATTAAACAACTTTGGTGCTCCCAGCATTATAGAATACAGCAGCCCAAAAGTAATTTTGGAATCTGTAAGAGTTGAAACTAAAGTGGGAAATACTGTATTAAAGTCGATCATTGCCATGGTAAGGTAGAGAAAAAAACCGTGCCACACAAAAATCATATAAGATTTTTTAAGTTTTTTATCCATTATAAAAACCCCTTAACTTATTATTTAAAAAATTGTTTATTAAACACAGGGGATTTCCTGGAATTTAAATTCAGCTGAAAAAAGGGAGATTTATTCATCAACAAAATTTTAAATTTAGCTAAAAATCAATTATGATACAAAATCGGGTGCACTAGACAAAGAATTATCCTAAATCATGATTAGCTACAGTACACACAGATATGTTGGTGTCCAGAAAACAGCCTGACTAATTTTAAACATTTGTTCAAAATTATCATTTTTTAGACTCTTTTTCTGTAAACTGTGAACTATTTTCCTTTTTATACAGCTGTTAAAATATATGACGGTGCTGTGGTAAATTTTTTCTATCCCTTTATTATATATGTCAAGCACTACTTATTTGACGCTCTACGGGACAAGCCCATCTGGTTTCCTGCGGATAAATGATATAACCATATAACTGCACTCTACTTATATAAATGGGTGCCGCTTATATAACTGCATTACCACTTATATAAATATATTCCCGTTAATTAAAACAGTTATTAGAACAGTTATTAGAACAGTTATTAGAACAGTTATTAAAACAAAAATTAGAACTCAGAGGTGAATACAGTGAACAATATAGAAGGTGAAATAGAAAAAGGAATTAAAAATAATTTTATAAGAAAATATGCATGGATATTCACAATTTCTGTAGCATTTGGTGGACTTTATTTCCCCATGCTCGGTCTGCTTGTACTTCCTGTAATACTCGGACTTACTTTCACTGCTTTATTTAAGGGCAGGTTCTGGTGTGGAAATATCTGCCCCCACGGCAGTTTATTTGATAATATCTTTGCTCCACTCAGCAAAAATAAAAAAATACCAGATTTTTTAAAAACTAAAACTGCAAAAATTTTGATGTTTGCATTCTTCTCTTTTCAATTTGGCAGAAGAATTATATATACTTCATCCTATTTTGGTCAGTTTTCATTCTGGGAACAGCTGGGATATATATTTGTCATTACATATCTTTTTGTTACAGCTGTTGGTGGACTGAGTTCAATATTTATTTCACCCAGAACCTGGTGCCAGATCTGTCCGATGGGAACAATACAGCTGTTATCATATAGACTGGGAAAAATATTAACTTTAAATAAATATACTGATAGGCTTATAACAATGGAATCAGTGGAGAAATGTAAGGAATGCGGCTTCTGTACTAAAAGCTGTCCTATGGGGCTTGAACTATATAAACAGCTTAACGAAAACGGCCAGTTTACAAACCCTGAATGTATAAAGTGCGGTAGATGTGCTGCAGGCTGTCCGGTAAATATTCTTTCTATGGAAAACCTGAACGAAGATACTGCAGGATTAAAATACGGTGAAGAAGTTGTTTGAATTATAAAGCTGTAAAACTACTCCCACTAAATCATAACTAAATTTAGTGGGAGTTTTCTTTTATCATCTTTGCTAAATATAAATTATAAATCAGAAAATACATGTAAATCACATTATATTTTCATCTCAGTACAATATAATTAATTTTTATTCATTTTTTCTGCATTTTTCAATTTCAGATTTTTTATAATTTTGCTCAATAATCATTTTGTGGGCCAGCTTATCTCTCAATTTACAATTCCCTATTTTTGATAATTTAGTTCTTTAGGAAAATATAATTATAGATTAAAATCCTGCAGTTATGTCCTCATTTAAAGCTGTAATTATTTCCAGACTCCACTTGATAGTATTTTGATAATCGGCAAATGAAGAAATACCATAATGTGTATGTGCATATCTTACTGGAACACCTATAATAATTGTCGGAACTCCAGAATTACTGAGAGTTATTTTACCCCCATCATTTCCTCCACCAATTCTTACAGCATCCTGAAATGGAATATTATTTTCCATGGCAATTTTTCGGGCAAACTTAGTAAATCTCGGGCTTGCCACTACAGAAACATCATGATGTCTAATTTGAGGTCCCTGCTTTAGTTTTGCCTGTGCATCATATTCATCTTTAAACGTATCATCTGCAGGTGTTCCTTCAAAAACAATAGCAAGATCAGGTTTAACAGTACGGGCA
>CAZLIW010000242.1:0-3426 GCA_964559325.1 uncultured Halanaerobium sp.
AAAATATGAATTTTTAAGTTTTCATGATGGTATGACAGGTCTCTTTAACCGCCCCTATCTGGAAGAAGAAATACATAGACTTGATAGCTCAAGAAAACTTCCCATCAGTTTAATAATGGGAGATTTAAACAACCTTAAACTGGTTAATGATGCATTTGGCCATACAAGTGGTGACCTCTTAATAAAAAAATGTGCGTGTATATTAAAAAAATCATGCAGATCAGAAGATATAATAGCCAGGTGGGGTGGAGACGAATTTATGATTTTACTACCTGAAACAGAAAAAAGTACTGCTGATAAAATAATTATCAGAATAAAAAATAATGCCAGCTGCTGTGATATCTGTGCAGTCCCATTATCCATTGCTTTAGGAAGTGCTGCAAAAAATAAACCGAATGAAAATATATACAATATACTGGAAAAGGCTGAAGTTCATATGTATAGAGATAAATTAAAAAACAGAAAAAAAGTTAATATAGAACTTCTTAATTTTATTATAGAAAAAATAGGCAGTGGATATCACTCCAGCAAAAAAGATTTAAAACAGATACAGGAAATAGCAGTTATTCTTGCCAGTCAGATAACAAAAGATAATTTTAAACAGGAATATGATCAGGCATTCTATAAATCATTCAAAAATATTTCAGCAGAAAAATTATTAAACGAACTTAAAAACACTCCCAGATCTGACCTAAATCATAAAAGCTTAAAACTTCTTTTGAATTTTATAATTAATGATAAAAATAAATAATATTATTCGCAATATTAACCTAATTTTGTATTGTCTTTACAATTATTTTTTTATGTGTTATAATTTATAAAAATTTAGAAGATTAAAGTATTATGTGCAATTTGAAAGGAGGTGTAATTATGAAAATAAGTGCTAATAATGTTGTTTACAGCATGTCTGCAGAAAATAAAGCTGCTGGTTCCTGCAAACCTGGAGATACAGTAATTTTTGAAACAAAAGACTGCTTCAGCAATCAGATTCAGAGTGAGGATAAGCTATTTGAAACAACCGACTGGGATACAGTTAATCCCGCTACCGGCCCCTTAAATATAGAAGGTGCAGAACCTGGTGATACACTTAAAGTTAAAATTGAAAAGCTAAAATTAAATGATCAGGGTGTTATGGTAGTTGTTCCTGAGATGGGTTTTCTGGATAACTTTGTTAAGCTTTCAGAAACAAAGATTATACCAATTGAAAATAATAAAGCTGTATTTAGTGATAAAATTAAAATCGATTTAAATCCAATGATTGGTGTAATAGGAACTTCTCCCGGAAAAGATGAAGAAGCTGTTCCCTGTGGAACTCCTGCATCACATGGTGGGAATATGGATACTAAAGTAATCGCAGAAGGGGCAACTTTATATTTCCCAGTAAAAGTTCCCGGGGCAATGCTGGCAATGGGAGATCTTCATGCTGCCATGGGAGATGGAGAAGTCTCAATAAGCGGAATAGAAATAGCTGGTGAAGTAACTGTTAAAGTTGATGTTATTAAAAATAAATCTATTACTGATCCGATGGTAGAAGATAATAATGCTTTTTATGCAATTGCATCAGGGCCTTCTCTGGATGCAGCAGCTAAAAAAGCCAGTGATAATATGTTTGTTTTTCTTGAAGAAAGACTGGATCTTTCAGCAAATGAAATTGTAATGCTGATGAGTGCAATCTGTGATCTGCAGGTTAGTCAGGTGGTAGACCCGGAGAAAACGGCACGCATGCGTGTTGACAAAAATGTTTTGGCGGAATATGACTTGAAATTTTAATAGGTAAAAGTAAATATCAGGAGGAAAAATAATATGAAGAAGCGCGTATTGAGTATTTTGGTATTAACAATCTTACTGCTGGCACAGTTTTCTATCTTTACAATGGCTGCTGATACAATTAAAATTGGTGGTACATCAAGTATGGTTGGAATTTTAGGATCTATTGGAGAAATGGTACTGAAAGGTGCACAGCTAGCTGTAGATATGGCAAATGAAGAAGGTGGTATTCACGGTCAGGAAGTAGAATATATTAATATTGATGGTCAGAGCAGTCAGACTGTTATTTCTAATGCTGCCATTAGACTGATTGAAGAAGAAGATGTATTAGCAGGTATTGGACCTGTAGATATTAACTACCTTTCAGCAGCAGCACCAATATTTGAAAATAATAAAACTGTACTGATGGATCCTACTGCTACAACTCCCAGTATAGCTGCCATGGGGGATTACATATTTATGACTCCCTTTGGAGATGATGCTCAGGCAAGGGCTCTGGCAAAATATGTGGCCGAGGATTTAGGTTTTGACAGTATTGGAATCATTAAAGATGTAAATGCAGATTACAGTATCACACTGGCTGAACATTTTATTACAGCTTTTAAAGAATTTACCGGAAGTGATAATCCTATAGCTGTTGAAGAAAATTATCAGACTGGAGATCAGGATTATACAGCTCAAATGACAAGAATAAGACAGCACAAAGATATTGATGCTCTATTTATTATTCCACCTCTTCCTCAGGATGCTCCAGTTATTGCAAATCAGGCAAGACGTTTTGGAATCGATGTTCCAATTATATATCCTGATGCTGGAGATTTTGACGAAGTAATCGAAATTGGTGGAGATGCTGTGGAAGGAGCTTATATTTCTTCCCATTTTGCTGTTGAAGAAGCTATGACAGACCTTGCATCAGAATTTGTGAAAAAATATGAAACAGAACATGGTTATACACCAGGTGGTTTTGAAGGTTTAGGCTTTGACTCTGCTCAGATTATTTTAGAAGCTATAAGAAAAATAGATGCAGATGAATGGAAAGACATGGATCTTGCCAATAGGAGAAAAGCTATCCAGCAGTCACTTAATACCAATGAGTTTAATAACCTGATAGTACCAATAAAATATCAGCCAAATCTCCCACCAACAAAACCTGTAGTTATAAAACAAATAAAAAATGGTGAAAGAGTTTTTATAAAAACTATGTGGCCGGAAGATTTTGCAAAATAAAAATTACTTAAAGGTGAGCAGTTTATCTGTTCACCTTCTCTATTAAATTCAGAAAGGAGAAATAATGGACAGACCTCTATTAAAACTTGATAAAGCAAGCAAAAAATTTGGTGGTTTAACAGCTGTTGAAGATTTTACTATGGCTTTAAATGAAGGAGAATTACTGGGCCTAATTGGTCCTAATGGAGCTGGAAAAACTACCACTTTTAATTTAATCAGCGGAAATCTGCCTGTTACTTCAGGTAAAATTATATATAAAGAAAAAGATATTACAGATTACCGTCCTGATCAGATTGCTGACATAGGTATTGCAAGAACTTTCCAGAATATTAGACTTATGTCAGGACTTACAGTACTGGAAAACATGCAGCTGGCTTTCCATATCTGGAATGATTACATAATCTTTGATTCATTTTTTAGAACTAATAAATT
>CAZLIW010000243.1:0-3372 GCA_964559325.1 uncultured Halanaerobium sp.
ATGAGAATAAAAAGAAATAACACTACTCACATCACCCGGTGCTGTATTGAGGCTATCAGCAACTTTTTTCTGCAGATCTTTGGGTAGATATCCAACCAAATTCTGTACTTTATGCAGAACCTCAATAAGTGAAGAAGCGTCATTTTTGTATTTTTTTAGTATTTCATCTATCTCTTTTGTTTTGTCTTCCCAATCATTTTTCTTCTCTAATACTGCCATAATTAACCTCCTTATTTAATAAAAAATAGAAATGTGATGTTTTTCTCTAATTTTTGCATATTTTTTAGTTTTAAAAGTAATATCAGCTCCTTTACCAGTATAATATCGAGAATTATTTCACAATATTCCTACATATATAATAATGCATTAATTGTTCCAATTTAAAAATATTTATAATATTTTTTTATAAATGTTCTATTAATACTGCTGCTGCAGTGATTTTTTTGAAAAAAAAATATATAATAAAAAAAGAGAGGATATTAATATCCCCTCTTCGATGCATTACTGCATTAAAAAATAGCTGTTCATTGTTCAAATTCAATTTTTATGTTTGTGATATACTGCACAATTAAGCTTTTTTAAAAATGCACTACTGCATTGCTGTAATGCATTTATGCATTAATGACATTTTTAGCCAAAATATTTTTTTAGTTTTCTTACAACAGTTGACTGATTAACTCCCAGCAATTCTGCCATATCATAGGTTGACCTGTCATTTTCCTTAGCCATCATGAGAATTTTTTTCTCTACTTCTTCTACTGCTTCTGTTAATGGTAAAATTTCTTTGACTTCAATTTTATTTTTTTTGTATTTTATATTTATCAGACTTTTAATTTTATCAATCTCAATTAACCTTTCTTCTGCAGTAAGAATAAGCCTTTCCAGAATATTATTTAGCTCTCTCACATTACCTGGCCAATCATATCTCAACATATAATCTAAACTTTTCTGGCTGAAGTGAATACTTTTACCGTACTTTTCATTTAATATTGAGGTAAAATGCTTTATTAGAGGAATAATATCTTCTTTTCTGCTTTTTAGTGGTGGAATCATAATTGGAACAACATTTAATCTGTAAAAAAGGTCTTCTCTAAATTCCCTGTTTTCTACCATATTATGCAGATCTCTATTTGTAGCAGCTATTAAACGAAAATTAACTTTTTTAGATTCTACTCCTCCAATTCTGCTTACCCTGTGTTCCTGAAGCACCTGCAGCAGTTTTGCCTGCATGTTTAAAGGGAGTTCACCTATTTCGTCCAAAAATAGTGTCCCCTGATCAGCTTCTTCTATAAGGCCTGGTTTCCCATCTTTCCTGGCACCACTAAATGCACCCTTTTCATATCCAAAAAGTTCTGACTCCAGAAGAGTTTCCGGTATGGCAGCACAGTTTATTTTAACAAATTTTTTCCTTTTTTTACTCTGTTCATGTATATATTTTGCCACAACTTCTTTTCCCACTCCTGATTCTCCTGTAATAAGAATAGTGGAATCAGTTTCAGCAATTTTTTGCGACAGCTTTAGTATGTTTTTCATTTCTTCAGATCTACTTATAATATGTCCTGGTATATCTTCATCTTTATAATCTGTTTTTTCTATAGCCTGATTTAATTCTTTTAAATCTCTTGCATTTATTATTATCTTCTCCAGAACACCGCTGTTAATTACTGGATTTGCTGTGACAAGCAATCTTTTCCCTGTGTGTGTATTCTGAACTATTGTCATCTCTTTTTCTTCATTCAAACTCAGCAGAGATACTGATGGATAAAGAATCCTTGTCTTTTCCAGCTTAGATACTGATTCTTGCAAAAGCTCCTTTTCCTGCATATTTAGCATCTTAAGGTATGCTTCATTGACCTGTTCTATTTTCCCTTCTCTATTTACAACCATAATACCATCATAAGAAGAATTAATTATTAAATCAAGCTCTTTATTAATTTCCTGTTCTTCTTTAACTTCTGATCTTTTTTCACTTAAAAGGTAGGGAAGACACATATTGACCTCAGCCATACCCTGGCAAGCTGCTGCTGCCTTATCCCAGCAAGATTTGTAACCACAGGCTCCACAGTCCAAAAGGTCTTCTTCTGTATACTTGCCTGTTTTATTTAAAACCTTCCATATCTCTTTTTCGTCCGGAGTACTGGCTGGTATTTTCTTTTTTGTAAATTCTTTGCTTAAATCAAGATCAGCTGCAGTTTCCAGATTATATTGATAAAAATTTTTAAATCTTTCTGTATAATTTTCTACTGCCGATTTTTTGCTGTAGTAGTTGCCGTCTTTTAAATCCACACCATCAATACATCCCTCACAAAAAAGTATATCTACAAATTTAAGCGAAATTTCCTTATTTATAAGAAGATCTAAAAGCTCTACGGCATGATTTTCCCCTTCTACACTTATAGATTCTTTTGAACTGCTGTCTACTGCTTTAAGAAGATTTCCAGCAATGGGAAGATTTCTTGCTGGCTGGCTTATATCTGTACTGTTTTTATCGGCCTCAATGCTGTAAAAACTATCTTGTTTATGATGATTTCCCACATTACTTAAATCTATTTTTAATTTCTCTCCCAGAAAAAACAGCTCACTAAATGTCAGTACAGCTGTTGAACTATCATTTTTGAACTCAATTTTTTTGGCATGACATGGCCCAACTAACACCAGCTTTGAATCATTATTTTTAATCTGTTTAAAATATTTTTTTAATGCCTGCATTGGGGAAACTATTTTCCCTAAATTATCTATTAGTTCTGGATAATATTTTTCTACCAGTGAAACAATTACTGGACAGGTTGAACTAATAAGCGTCTTTTCTGTCTTCTGTAAAATATTTTTATATTCTTTTTTGATAAGTTCGGCACCAAGAGACACTTCATAAATTTCTTTGAATCCAAAATTGTATAAATAATTTTCCCAGTCATTGTAAATCCATTCTTTTTTATAGGCCGGAAAACTTGGTGCAAGTCCTACCGAAACATCTTCACCGTTATTCAGCCATTTTTCTACCTGTTTTTCCTCACTTATTATTCTTTTTGCTCCCTGTGAACATACTTCCACACATTTTCCGCAAAAAATACACCTTTCTTCGACTACTTCTGCCTGACCACTGCTCACTTTTATGGCCTTAACCGGACAGTTTCGGACACATGCATAGCACTCATGACAGCGGTCTTTAAGTGTTTCTATAAACATTTTTTTCACCACCTGAAAATAAATATTATCTTCTAGTCTAGATCACTATAATAGCTATTTCTGCAGTATACTGCTCCCAGTGGATTATGTGCTAAAACTCTATCTTTTACAGCAAGTACTGTTGTTGGTGCTGAAGAGTATTTAAAAAATAGGCTGTCATGTCCAACACACAATCCTAATACTATA
>CAZLIW010000244.1:0-3369 GCA_964559325.1 uncultured Halanaerobium sp.
GAGCTGCCAAATTTGGCGGCAGGGGAATAGTGATGGCAAAAGCAAGTAAGCCACAGCAGGATATTAGATTTGATATACCGACTGTTGGATTAAAAACACTCGATCTGCTGCTTGACATAGGTGCAGATGGACTGATAATTGAAGCAGGAAAAACCTTTCTGCTTGATAAAGAAGAATTTTGTCGTAAGGCAGAAAAAGGCGGCCTTAATGTAGTGGCCGCTTCTTTTACAGAAGAAGGTGAGCTGATAATACCATGGGTAGAGTAATGGTATCTGCCGGTGAGGTATCTGGAGATATGCATGCGGCAGAGGTAGTGAAAAAAATATCGGAGATAGCTCCGGACAGTGAATTTTTTGGTATGGGCTCCAGTCGACTTAGAGAAGCTGGAGCAGAAATTATTATAGATCCTACAGAAATAAGCACGATTGGATTTATGGAGGCTGCAAAAAATTTAAAGACACATCTAAAAAATTTAAAAATGATGAAAAATTTGATAAAAGAAAGAAAACCGGATGTAGTATTTCTGGTTGACTACTCATCTTTTAATATGAGACTGGCAAAAGCCTGCAGCAAATTTGGTGTACCGGCTGTTAATTATTTTCCACCAACTGCCTGGATTTACCGCAGAGGAAGGGCAGATAAAATGGCAGCATATGGAACCGAAATTGCTGCTGTTTTTCCTATGGAGAGGGAAGTTTACAAAAAAGCAGGGGCAGAGGTTACTTTTGTCGGCCATCCGCTAATAGATATGGTTAAGGTGGAAGAAAGCAGAGAAGAGATCAGAGATGAACTCATCTGTGCAGAAGATGAGATCTTAATTGGTGTTCTTCCCGGAAGCAGAAAATCGGAAATAGATAAGCTGCTTGGAAAAATGATTAAAACAGCAGAAAAGCTTAAAACAGAATATGACAGAGTTAATTTTATAATTGCAGCAGCTGATGGAGCTGCTGAAGAGCTGATAGAAAAATATCAAACAGAAACAGAATCTAATATTAAAACTGTAAAGAACTACAGCTATCAAATCATGAAGGGATCGGATTTTATTATAACTGCTTCTGGGACGGCAACTGTTGAAGCAGCTGTTTTAAATACTCCTATGATAATTTGCTATCAGACCGGTAAAACTTCCTATTGGCTGGGAAAAAAAGTTTTCAAAATTGATCATATAGGTATGCCCAATATTATTGCCGGTTATGAGCTGCTGCCGGAATTTGTACAGGAGGATTTTACGGTAGATAATATTTACAGTAAAGCTGCTGAATTTATAGAAAACACCGACAAATTGGATGAGATACGTGATGGCCTTAAAAAAGTAAGAGAGGAGCTCGGTGGTGGAGGTGCTGTTGAGCGAACCGCTGAACTGATTGTCAAAAAAGGGGGCCTAAAATAACAGTTGAAAAAAAGTAAACTTATTTTAGTCATAATTTTGATTTTAATTACTGTTTTCGGTATTTACTTCAGCTTAAGACAGGGCCCTGTAAGCAATCAACCTAAAATAAATAATGGAGCAGAAAAACCACAGCAGCAGCTGGAAGAGGTTTTTTTTACAGTATATGACAGTGATGAAAGTCACCGCCTTGAACTGCAGACAGAAGATCTTAAAAATTACATTCAAAAAAAGCGTATGGAGCTGGAACCTGTCCATGTTGAGGTATATAATGATGATACAGGAAAATTGCTTTACACCATGGATGGGAAAAGTGGAGTATATTATACTGATAGTAAAGTTTTAAATATTGAGGGGCCGGTGGAGTTTGACAGAAACGAATATAATATTTACTGTATGGAAATAGAGTATGATCTTAAAAAAGATACTTTAAAAGGAAAAGAAGAGGTCAAAATCTATGGCCCGAATTTTGTAGGAAAGGGACACAGATTTCAGTCTGATCTTAATATTGAAGATTTGGAGCTATTGCGCAGTGAAGATAAGAAAGCAGTAATTAATTTTGAGGAGAGCAGAAATGAAAAATAAAACACTAATCGTCTTACTTACAATTTTAATACTAACTTGTGCTGTTTTTTCAGCATCTGCCGAAAGAGAGCTCAGTGGAGATAAGCTGGATTTTGTGCCTGTCGGTGAAGGATATTCTTTTACCGCAGTTGGTAATGTGGAATTAATATATGATGATATTACTCTTAGATCTGCCGGCAGGGGAAGTTATGATCAGACAACAGGTGATATCCGCTTTGAAGATGAGGTAGAACTTTTTTATCTTGACTATGAGGCATATGCAGGACTGCTTTATGGTAATATAAACAAAGAAGTATTTCATTTGAGAGAAAACCCGGAAATTCTCGGACCAGAATCACATCTAAAAGGTGATGAAATAGATGTCTACAGAGCTGAACAAAAGATAGAAATAAGGAAAAATGCCTATCTGGATTATCAGAATCTGCAGGCAAATTCGGAAAAGATAGATTATTTTATGGATAGAGAAATAATTATACTTGATGGTAATGTAGAAGGCACCAGAAATGGCCAGAAATTTTCTGCAGAAAAAGTGACCGTTGATCTGGCAGAAGAAAAAGTAAATATGGAAGGACAGGCCACAGTGGTTTTTCCTCAGGAGGAAGAGTCAGATGGCAGTTAAAGCAGAAGGTCTGGTTAAAGAGTACAACAGAGAAAAAGTGGTCAATGAGGTGGATATAGATCTTAAAAGAGGAGAAATAGTCGGGCTGCTGGGACCAAATGGTGCAGGCAAAACAACAACTTTTTATATGATTCTGGGTCTGATTGAGCCAGATGCAGGTGAAGTATTTTTTGATGACAAAAAAATATCTTATCTACCTGTATATAAAAGAGCCCGCCTTGGTATTGGCTATCTGCCGCAGGAGACCTCCATCTTTCGCAAAATGACCGTTGAAGATAACATCAAGTCTATTCTGGAATATCAGAATATTTCAAATCAGTTAATAGGAGAAATGACAGATGAGCTGCTGGATGAGCTGCATATTAAAAACTTAAAAAGCAGAAAAGGATTTCAGCTTTCTGGTGGAGAACGACGCAGAGTTGAAATTGCCAGAGCTCTGGCAGCTGAACCGTCATTTATACTTCTTGATGAACCCTTTGCAGGAGTTGATCCAATTGCGGTCAACGATATACAGGCTATAATAAAATACCTCAAAGAGAGGGGTCTGGGAGTGCTGATTACAGATCACAGTGTGCGGGAAACACTCTCTATCACCGACCGCTCCTATATTATGCATCAGGGGAAAATACTTCTTTCCGGCAGTTCAGAGGAAATTGCCGAAAGTGAGCTGGCAAGAAAATTTTATCTGGGTGATAATTTTACTATATAGTGAGGTGCATGTTCTTGAAAATAATTAACAAATACAAACGACCTGTCTTAAACAGGACAGAGAAAGATA
>CAZLIW010000245.1:0-3368 GCA_964559325.1 uncultured Halanaerobium sp.
TAAAGCATTTTCTTTTTCCATTTTCCTACCTCCTGAGCCTGGGATCCAGTACATCCCTCAGACCATCACCTAAAATATTAAAACCGACCACAACCATCAATATTGCCAGCCCTGGAAATGTTGCAACCCACCACTCAGAAACAATATACTGACGACCGTCACTAACCATAGCACCCCACTCCGGGAGTGGAGGCTGAGCACCAAAACCTATAAAACTTAGGCCTGCTGCTGCAAGAATAACTGTGCCTAAATCCATGGTTGCTCTGACTATTATTGGAGATAGACAGTTTGGTAAAATATGTATAAACAAAATGCGTATATCACTGCCCCCCATTGATCGGATGGCTTCTATAAACTGAGAATTTTTAATTGATAAAACCTGACTCCTCACCAAACGTGCATAAACCGGCCAGCGGACAAGTGCAATCGCAATAATTGTGTTTCGCAAATTTGGCCCTAAAGCAGCTGCAATAGCCATAGCCAGTATCAGAGGTGGAAAAGACAGAAACATATCAGCTATTCTCATCAGTATATTATCACCTGCACCACCTATGTAACCACTTACAGCTCCAACAATAATTCCGATTACTGCTCCAATTAAAACAACTATAATTCCTATCAGTACAGAAATCCTGCTGCCATATATAATTCTGCTCAAAATATCTCTTCCCATATCATCGGTTCCCAGAGGATGCTGAAAACTGGGTGCTTCAAGTCTGATTGACATTTCCTGATAATAGGGATCATGTGGGGCAAGAAAGGGAGCAAAAACTGCTATAAATAAAAAACAGGCTATAATAAATGCTCCAATCATAGAAAGTGGACTTTTTGAAATTAGATGTAAAGTATATTTAAATTCTTTAATTTTAGATTCATGTTTTTTAAACCAGCTGTTTGTAAGTGTATCTGATGTTTCCATGTCTGCTTCCCCCTAATTTAATTAATTTATCTCATCATATTTAATTCTGGGATCAAAAAATCCATATAATAAATCGACAAAAAGATTTGCAAGTGAATAAACAAGTGCTATTAAAAGAGTAACACCCATTACAGCTGGAAAATCAAGAAAAAGCATAGATTCGACAACATAACGTCCAATACCGGGCCAGGAAAAAATAGTTTCTGTCAGCACAGCGCCAGACAAAAGACTGCCATAGGACAATCCAATAATAGTTAATGTCGGTATAAAAGCATTCTTAAAAGCAAGCTTAAATATAATCAATTTTTCTGATAATCCAAAAGAATATGAACTTCTAATATAATCCTGATTCATAACCTCCAGCATACTGGAACGCATCATTCTTGCAATCTGTGCTGTAGATAAATAGCCGAGACAGAAAGCCGGAAGAATTATATGTTTCAAACTGCTCCAAAATGCAGCAAGATTACCTGTCAGCAGACTATCAACAAGATAAAGACCTGTAATATCTTTGGGAGGCATAACAAACATTGCAATTCTGCCCGAGCTCGGTAAAAAATGAAGATGATTATAAAATAAGGCCATAAGCAGCAGACCAAGCCAAAAAACAGGCATCGAAACACCGAGCAGTGAAAAAATTCGTGCTCCCTGATCAAGCCAGCTGTCTTTTTTTACTGCAGATAATATTCCCAGAGGGATTCCTAAAATAATAGAAAGAATAATAGCAAAGGTAGATAATTCAAAAGTAGCCGGAAAAAAATCTTTTAAATCTGCAATCACATCCCTCTTAGTTCTTATAGATTCACCAAGATCAAGATTAATAAGCCCTTTCATATATATAAAATACTGTTCATGAATTGATTTATTTAAACCCAGATCTTCTCTCATTTTTTCTATCTGTTCATCTGTTCCCCGTCCTCCAAGCATTGTAAGAACAGGGTCCCCAGGAACAACATGAGAAAGGGTAAATGTTATTATTGAAATTCCAATCAGCATTAAAACTGTATAAAACAGTCTTTTAAACAAAAAAACTTTCACCAAAATACCTCCTTAAACGACAATGAATTCGCTGCCCTCAAAAAGAGAGCAGCGATAAAATTTTACTTATACGCACTGGTGAAATCAAAGATTCTTACTGGATTGTACTCATAACCTTTAACTTCATTTCGCAGTACTACAATATTCTGAGGCTGGTAAAGCATTGCCCATGGTCCTTCTTCAGCCAGCATTCTATCGATTTTATGATATAACTCTTTTCGTTTTTCTGGATCATTAATTTCTGCAGCATCTTCTATTAAATCATCAATCTCGTTATTGCTGTATGCTACCCTCTTAGTAAGTGAACCTTCACTGTGTCCAAAAGGATGAATAAAGTTGTGTGGATCAGGATAATCAGAACCCCATCCACTCAACATGAGTTCAAGTTGCTGATTTCTGAAAAGCTCATAAAAAGCAGCTGCATTTAACTGTCTAACTTCTGCATTGATACCTACTGCAGACAGATCATTTTGAACACTACTGATTACCTGTTTCCACATTGTTGAAGAAATCCCTGTTAGTTCAATATCAAACCCATCCGGATATCCTGCTTCAGCCAGCAGCAGTTTTGCTTTTTCCGGATTATATTCATATACTCCCATAGATTCCTGATAACCCAGCAGCGGTTTTACTATAGCTCCTTCTAATTCATTACCTGCACCTCTGACAAGGTGTTCAATCATTGCATTATAATCAACAGCATGTCTTATGGCCTGACGCACCTTGAGATTATTCAGCGGTTCTTTACTTACATTCATACCCAGATAATAGGCTCTTAAATCAACACCTTTTATAACATTTAAATCTTCATTGTCCTCCAGATCAGAAAGTTGGTCTGGTGTAAGCTTATAAGCCATATCTATATCCCCGTTTTCCAGCATCATCTTCTGTGTAACACTTTCAGAAACGTTCTTTATTATAACCTGACGGAAATTAGGCTTTTCACCCCAGTAATTTTCGTTTCTCTCCAGAATAATAGAATCTCCTCTGTTCCAGGCAGCAAGTTTGTATGGACCGGAACCAGCTTCCCCGGAACGACTATTTAACCAGCCTTCTCCCCAGTCACCATCTTCTTCATTTGCCATAACAACCTCTGGATCAACTATACCCGCACATGTATTGCTCAAAACACTTGCAAAATATGAGGCAGGAAATTTAAGTTCTATATTTAGTGTATATTCATCAACTACATTTATATTATCAGGAGTCATAACTTCATTTAACATCCAGGAAGGACCCTTACCCATTTCCATAGATCTCTGCAGAGAAAATTGAACCGCTTCTGCATTAATTGGGTTTCCACTTGCAAACTCTGCACCTTCTCTGAGTTTAATAGTCCACTTTAATCCATCTTCAGAAACCTGATATGATTCTGCCAGGTGTGGAACAACCTCCCCTTCATCAATAACAA
>CAZLIW010000246.1:0-3366 GCA_964559325.1 uncultured Halanaerobium sp.
ACACTAATACCTGTAGGTACTGCAAGTAATGTTAAAAATGGCAGATAATAAAAAATAGCAGCATTTTCAATTATTATATATGCAATAACTATCTGCCCGATATTATGTGTAACTGCCCCAATTACACTAATAAATATCAAGCTGAATTTTTCTTTAGAAAACTCATAAACAAAATACATCATAAAAAAACTTATTAAACCACCACTTAAACTTAAATAAAAATTTATTGTCATAAAGGTACCTGCAAGAAGTGAACCTATAATAATTCTCAACAGCACTATCTGCAGCCCACCACTAAATCCAAACAGCACTATTCCTATTAAACTTACTATATTGGCCAGCCCCAATTTGGCGCCCGGTACAACAGCAGTTAGCGGAAGCATAGTTTCCACAAAATGCATAATAAGTCCCAATCCAACTAATAAACCTATAATAACTATTTTCCTAGTTCTAATCATTAATCTACCCTTCTTTTCGATATCACCAGCTCATACCATCGACCTCAGCATCTGAAGATTCAATCCAGATACTAATCCTGTTTGGTACACAGATAATAATTGGACCCTGCTGCTCTATCCAGCCGGTTTTTTCGCATATTTTTAGAGGATCATCTTCAGGTGCCTCTTTAACCCTGACTTTTCCCTGATATGCTTCAATTTTATGAATACCTATTGGCCCTTCTACCTCAAATAAAACCGGTTCAGAGAAAGTATTCTCCAGTGGAAATCTTTTTATTTCTTCTCCATTTGATTCAATAATGAGATAAAGATTTTTCGAATCCCCCTGCTGAGAATAATAAAAAGGCACAAAAAGCATTAATAAACTGGCAATAATTATCATTATAATTAAAATTTTATCATAAAAAGTAATAATATCATTTATCTTCAAATAAATTCACCACAATTTAGTAATTTGTACTATCATTAATTAACATTTTAACATCTTTTAGTAGTCATGTCCACATATCTGTGAATATCATAAACAGAAGAAAACCCGGCCTAAGCCGGGTATATAGGTGTAAAGATTAAATTAAAAATAAAATTTTAATTATTTACTTTTTTCCTCTTCTTCCAAGTCTTTTTCGTAAAAAAGGTCAACTGCATCAACATTACATGCTTCAAAACATAAGCCACACTGAATACACTTATCCTGATCAATTACATGTCTTTCTTTGACTTCACCCGAAATAGCATCAACAGGACATGCTTTTGCACATAATGTACAGCCAACACATTTATCATTAATTTCTACTTTCTGAATTCTTTCAGCCTGAAATTCTATTGTTCCAGTTGGACATTTTTCTGCACATAGACCGCAATTAACACATTTATCATAATCAATTACTGCAAGGTTATCCTGAATCTCGATTGCATCAACCGGACAGACTCTTGCACAGATACCGCAGCCTATACAGCCAACTTCACATATCTTTCTGACTAATTTTCCAGAGTCATGAGATGAACATCTGATATGAGTTTTAGCAGAGAGTGGTGCTAAAAGAAGTATATTGCGCGGACATGCTTCTACACATTTTCCACAGGCAGTACACTTATCTGGATCTATTTTTGGAAGACCATCTTCCCCCATAATAATTGCGTCAAAAGGACATACAGCCTCACAGTCACCAAACCCAAGACAGCTGAAAGAACAGATCTTTTCTCCTCCATTTATTGCATCTGCTGCCTGACAGGTTTCTATTCCCTGATATTCTCCTCGGCGTCTGGCTTCTTTTTTGCCGCCACCACAGAGAAGTTCTGCCACCATTTTTGTAGAACTATCTGCATCTTTTCCTAAAATTTCTCCAATATTACTGGCAACTTTATCACCGCCAACAGGACAGCCGTTCACTGGTGCATCACCTTCTACAACGGCTTCTGCAAAACTGGAACAGCCTGCATAACCACATGCACCACAGTTGGCTCCTGGTAAAACATCTTCTACTTTATTTATACGTGGATCCTGATCAATTACAAATTTCTTTGAAGCAAAACCCAAACCAGCTGCTAATAGAGCACTGATCCCACCCATACTTAAAATCGAATATATATATACTGAGTCCATTTATCTGTATTCCACCTCCACTACATCGAAATAAGGCCGGAAAAGCCCATAAATGCCATTGCCGTAATTCCAGCTATAATTAAAGTAATCGGTACACCCCTTAAAGTACCGGGGACATCACCAAATTCCAGTCCTTCTCTTAAACCGGCCATTAACACTATAGCCAGAGTAAAACCTACACCGGCACCAAATCCAAATACAACACTGGCAATAAAACTGTATCCATTTAAAGGAATCAGCAGAGCCAGTCCAAGTATAGCACAGTTAGTTGTAATTAGAGGCAAAAAGATACCCAGTGCTTTATATAAAACAGGACTTGTTTTCTTAATAAACATTTCCACAAACTGAACCAGAGATGCTATTACAATTATAAAAGATACATACTGTAAAAAAGGAAGATTTAAAGCTTCCAAAATAAAAGTATTTATCAGCCAGGTTGCTGCTGCAGTAAGGGTCATAACAAATGTTGTTGCTAATCCCATACTAAAAGCTGTTTCTACATGTTTAGAAACACCGAGAAATGGACATATTCCCAGGAATCTAACCAGTATAAAGTTATTTATTAAAACTGTACTGATAAATAACAGTATTACCTGTGTGAACTGTTCCATTATTTAACCCTCCCTGCTGATTAAATTCATAATACCAACTAAAATACCAAGTGTTATAAATGCTCCGGCTGGCAGCACCATAATAATCATCGGTTTATACCATGCGCCTAATATCTGAAATCCAAAAATTGAACCCATACCAAAAAGTTCTCTAACTGCCCCCAAAAGAGTTAGTGCCCAGGTAAAACCTATACCCATGCCGAGTCCGTCAGCAATAGCTCTATGTACAGGGTTTCTGGATGCAAAAGCTTCCTGTCGTCCCAGGATAAGACAGTTAACCACTATAAGTGGGATAAAAAGACTTAATGAAGCTGCAATTCCTGGAAAAAAAGCTTTAAGAAAATAATCTGTAAATGTTACAAATGTAGCTATTATAAGAATATAACTTGGAATACGAACATTTTTGGGTATCAATTTTTTAATTAAAGAAATTACAATTTCTGAAGAAATCAATACAAATGAAGTCGCTATTCCCATAGCCAGTCCATTTTCCGTTGTATTAGTAACAGCTAAGGTTGGACACATTCCAATAACTAATCTAAAAATAGGGTTTTCGTTCCAGAGACCATTTTTAAAATCATCAAGCAGTTGACTGGCCATTACATTCCACCTCCATATGCACTCTGAATTATGCTTACTGCATTTTCTACTATTGTAGTAACTACACCTTCTAATACCTCATCTAATGCTTTTT
>CAZLIW010000247.1:0-3357 GCA_964559325.1 uncultured Halanaerobium sp.
AGGGAAATTTTACTGGAGCAGATGATCAGTATATTTCTGCCGGCAGACAGGATAATCTATCCATGGCACATGCAGGACTTACTGCACTGCTGGAAAGTAAAAATCAATCATGTTCCAAAATGCTTGTTTTATATGATAATGAAGAAATCGGCAGCAGAACCCGTCAGGGAGCAGATTCTCCATTTTTGCTTAATACAATAAATAGAATACTGAAAAGCCTTAATAAAAATGATGATTTTTACAAAATTATGGAAAAATCTTTTTTGATATCTGCAGATATGGCTCATGCTGTTCACCCCAATTTTGAAAAAAAATATGATGAAACAAATAAACCCATCTTAAACAGAGGACCTGTATTAAAATACAATGCCAATCAGAATTATACCACCAATTCAGAAACAGCTGCTGTTTTAATTGATATTATGAAAAATAATAATATTCCATTTCAAACATTTGCAAATAGATCTGATCAAAAAGGAGGCTCAACTATTGGTCCTCTTGCAGCAACTCAGGTAGGTATAAAAAGTATAGATATTGGCAGTCCATTACTGGCCATGCATTCTATTAGAGAAATGGGTGGAAGCAGTGATCATTACTATATGATTAAAACAATGCAGAACTTTTATGATATTTAAGACATTTTAATATTTTAAGGAGATGATATATTTGCAGGATTCTTTTGATGAAATAGTTGAAAGAAAAAATAGTTTATCTGTTAAATGGGATAATTACCAGCCAATATTTGATAAAAATGATATTCTACCAATGTGGGTAGCTGATTCTGACTGGAAAACTGCTCCAGAAGTTATTGAAAAATTAAAAAGCAGAGCAGAACACGGCATTTTTGGTTACAGTTATGCAGATGACAAAATAAAAGAAAGTATTATAAACTGGATAAACAGAAAATATAACTGGAAAATAAAAAAAGAATGGATTGTATTTGATACAGGAGTTGTACCTGCACTAAATTTCACCCTCACCATGCTGACAAATCCATCAGATGGAGTTATTATTCAGCCACCTGTATACCGTCCTTTTTTTGAAGCAGTTGATAATAACCACTGTGAACTGATAAAAAATGATTTGATTTACGAAAATGGTCAATATAAGATTAATTTCAGCAATCTGCAAAAAATAATAGATGATTATAAAAATAACAATAAAACTATCAAGGCAGTTATTTTATGTAGTCCACATAATCCGGTAGGAAGGGTCTGGAATAAGAGTGAAATTAATAAATTATTGAAAATTGCAGTAAAAGAAAATATTTATATATTATCTGATGAAATTCACTGTGATCTAACATATCCCGGTATCAAACATTTTCCTACTGCACTGATAGGTGATAATTATAGAGATAAAATTATTACTTATATGGCTCCCAGCAAAACTTTTAACATTGCAGGACTACATACATCATATACAATTATTTCTGATAAAAAACTTCGTAATCAATATAAAGATATTAAACATGGGTTTTCTTCTGGAAACAGTCCTTTTGGTCTAAATGCACTAAAAACTGCCTATAATAATGGGGATAACTGGCTTGATTCACAGCAGCAGTATTTAAAAGGAAATCTGGATTATACAGCTGATTATTTAAAAAAAGAAATTCCAGAAATAAAATTGGTCTATCCAGAGGGAACCTATCTTCTCTGGCTTGACTGCAGAGGACTGGGATTTGAGAAAAATGAAAATTTAATTGACTTTTTTAATAATGAGGCTGAAGTTGGACTCAATCCAGGGACATGGTTTGGAGAAAGCGGCAGAGGCTTTATGAGAATGAATATCGCCTGCCCCAGATCAATTTTAAAAAAAGGATTAGATAGAATTAATATTGCTGTAAAAAAATTGAAAGGATGATTTTATGAAAATATATATATCAGCTGATATGGAAGGTATTTCCAGTATAATTTCTGGAGAAGAGACATACAGGGAAAACAAAAAATATCCGGCCGCCTGCAAAAAAATGATCAAAGAAGTTAATAAAGTAATAGAATATCTACAGGCTGAAGGTGTTAATGAAATCCTGGTCAATGACTCACATGGTGATATGAAAAATATCAAACGCAGTGAACTGTCTTCTGCAGCTGAATTAATTACTGGTAATGAAAAATCGCTGAGTATGATGGAAGGTATAGATGAAAGCTTTGATGGAGTGATTTTTGTGGGTTATCACGCACGAGCTGGTACTTCTGAAGCAATTTTAGATCATACATATACAGGGAAAATACATAATATTAAAGTCAATGATAAACTGATGGGAGAAATAGGAATAAATGCCAGAGTGGCGGGATATTTTTCAGTTCCTGTAATTGCCGTGACCGGTGACCAATCTGCTATTAGAACTGCAAAAGGAGAAATAAATAATCATATCGGAATAACGGTTAAAAAATCTTTGGGTAGAGAATGTGCTGTAGTATCTGATTTTTCAGCAGTAGATAAAAAAATTAAAAATGGAATTTCAAAAGCGATAGCCAAAATAGATGAATTTAAGCCCACTGTGGAAGAAGGATCTGTCAATTTTGATGTTGAATTCAGCAAATCAATATTTGCAGAGAGAGCAGCTGTAATACCTGGTATTGAAAAACTTGATGCAAGAACAATTAGAATAAAAGAAGAAGATTATGTAGATACCTTTAAATTATTTAGAACAGTTATGAATATAAACAGCTGATTAACTTAAAACATACTGAATAACAGCAATTTTTGTAGGAGGTTCAATTTGAAGAAAATAATCATTATCGGTGGTGGACCAGCAGGTATTATGGCTGCACTGCAGGCTGCTTCTAATAACAGTAATGTAAAATTAATAGAAAAAAACAAAAAACCGGCCCAAAAGATTCTCTATACAGGAAAAGGGCGCTGCAATATCAGTAATTATTCGGATATTAATGTACATATAAAAAATATAGTTGATAATGCCAGATTTTTATACAGTTCTCTTGCTGAATTTGATGCTTATTCTTTATTCACTTTTTTTTCCAATCTTGGTCTTGAACTAAAAATAGAACGGGGAAACAGAATATTTCCCGTTTCTGATCGCGCCAGAGATGTTCAAAATATATTAATAAAAGAACTTAAAAAGAAAAAAGTTGCAGTAATAAATGACTTTGCTGAAGAAATAGCTGTAAAAAACAGCAAAGTTGCTGGTGTTAAATTGAAAAAAAGAGGTTATTTAAAGGCAGATAGAATTATACTTGCAGCTGGTGGAGCTGCTTATCCTTTAACAGGTTCAGATGGTAATGGTTTTGCAGCTGCTAAAAAATTAGGACATACAATAATCACTCCAAAGCCTGCAATAGTACCACTATGTACAGAAGAAAAGTGGGTGAAATATTTAAAAGGATTAAAATT
>CAZLIW010000248.1:0-3346 GCA_964559325.1 uncultured Halanaerobium sp.
TTTTTTCTGCTATAATAATGAGTAGATTACTCAGTTTAAAGAAATAAATATGGAATTGTAAATAGTACAAAAAAGGAGTTACTGATAAATTAAATGGAAAATACAAAGCAGGATTTTAATAAAAATAGTGATCAGAAAGTTGATAATTCTCGAGATCAGTTTATGGTTATATGTCGGGATGATATGGAAAAACGGGGCTGGGAAAAGCTGGATTATATTATTGTAAGTGGAGATGCTTATGTAGATCATCCATCTTTTGGAACTGCAATAATTGCCAGAGTACTGGAAGATGCAGGTTTTAAAGTTGGAATTATTGCTCAGCCAGACTGGAGAGAAACATCTGATTTTAAAAAACTTGGGAAGCCTAAATATGCTTTTTTAGTGACTGCAGGGAATATGGATTCTATGGTTAATCACTACACTGTAAGCCGAAACAGGCGCAGTTATGATAATTATTCACCGGGTGGAAAAAGTAATTTGCGTCCGGATCGAGCTACAATAGTTTATACAAATAAAATAAGAGAAGCATATGGAAGTATTCCTGTAATAATAGGCGGTATTGAAGCCAGTCTGCGCAGATTTGCCTATTATGATTACTGGGATAACAAAGTGCGGAGATCAATATTGTTTGATACACGTGCAGATCTTCTTGTCTATGGAATGGGTGAACATCAGATTCTGGAAATTGCCGAAAGTATGGCTTCAGGTCTTAATATTAACTATATAACACATATTCCTGGGACTGCGTTTATTGCTGACAGTCTAGATAATCTTTATAATTATAATTTGCTTCCTTCTTATGATGAAGTGAGGACAGATAAAAAGAAATATGCTTATTCATTTAAACTGCAGTATGAAGAACAGGATCCTATTAGAGGGGAAGTTCTTGTTCAGCAGCATAAAGATAAATATCTTGTGCAGAATCCACCGGCAGAACCTTTAAACAGGGAAGAGCTGGATCACATTTATTCACTACCATATCAGAGAAATTATCATCCTGTATATGAGGATCTGGGTGGTGTTCCTGCCATAAAAGAAGTGAAATTTAGTCTTGTTAGTTCACGCGGATGTTTTGGATCATGTTCATTTTGTGCACTTGCATTTCATCAGGGAAAGATGATAACCTCACGCAGCAGAGATTCACTGTTAGAAGAAGCAAAAAAACTAATTAATATGCCGGACTTTAAGGGTTATATACATGATGTAGGTGGACCTACTGCTAATTTCAGGCAGCCTTCCTGTACAGATCAACTTTCACGCGGTATGTGTAAGGGTAAGGAATGTCTGTTTCCGGAACCATGCAGCAAACTGGAGGTTGATCATGCTGAATATCTGGAGATTTTAAAAGAGCTGCGAAATCTAAAAGGTGTAAAAAAAGTATTTATAAGATCAGGAATTAGATTTGATTATCTGCTGGAAGATAATAGTGAGGAATTTTTTAGAGAACTGTGTAAACATCATGTAAGTGGCCAGCTGAAGGCAGCTCCAGAACATGTTTCAGAAGAAGTATTGTATAGGATGGGCAAACCAAAAATAGAGGTATTTGAAAAATTCAGAAAAAAGTTTTATGAGATAAATGATGAGATCGATAAAGAACAGTATATTATTCCCTATTTTATATCAAGTCATCCAGGCAGCAGGCTTGAAGATGCTGTCAGACTGGCAGAATATCTGCGGGATATTAATCATCATCCAGAACAGGTTCAGGATTTTTACCCGACACCGGGTACTATGTCAACAGCTATGTATTACAGTGGTTATGATCCAAGAACAATGGAGAAAATATATGTAGCGAAAAGTCAAAAAGAGAAAAAAATGCAGAGAGCACTGCTTCAGTACCACAAAAATAGTAATTATAAGACTGTAAAAAAGGCGTTAAAAAGAGCCGGTAGGGAAGATTTGATCGGCTATGATAAAAAAGCTCTTATAAAACCTGACTCCAGGTCTTAAAAGATTTTATTTTTTCTGCTACAGTTGAGCCTAAAATAATCAGAGTAGTCAGGTGAATAAAAATAAGAACAAAAATTTTAATACAGGAGTGTATTTATGAAGTCTGAAAAAAAATACGAAAAGCTGAAAAATATACTGAGAGATCTGGACAATTTTGTGATTGCTTTTTCGGGTGGTGTGGATAGTACTTTTCTTGCAGCAGCAGCCCAGGATGCCGGCACTGATTTTACCGCACTTACAGTAAAGTTCCCCTTTGTTCCCCGTAAAGAAATTAAAGAGCTTGAGGAACTTGTGGTAAAACTTTCATTAAATCATCAAAAAATTGAATTAAAGCTGGAAGATCTGGGAGAGGCTGTGGAAAATCCTCCGGAAAGGTGTTATTACTGTAAGAAAAAAATATTTGGAGAGATTAAAAAATTTGCAGGAGAAAGAATTATTGTTGAAGGTTCCAATGCTGATGATACAGATGATTATAGACCCGGGATGAAGGCTTTAAAGGAACTTAAAATTAGGAGCCCACTTTTAGAGGCAGATCTCAGAAAAAAAGAAATTCGAGAGTTATCATACAAATTGGGACTTCCTACCTGGGATAAACCTTCTCTTTCCTGTCTGGCTACAAGAATTGTTTATGGAGAAGAGATTTCCAGGGAAAAATTGAATAAAATAGAAGCGGCAGAAGAGTTTCTGATGGAGAGGGGTTTTGAACAGTTTAGAGTGAGAGATCATAATAATCTGGCCAGAATTGAAGTTGGTGCTGATGAAAGAGAAAAGTTTATGAATATAGAACTTATTGATGCTGCTGATGCATATTTTAAGAAACTGGGATTTGAATATGTCACTTTTAATCTGGCTGGATACAGAACCGGCAGTATGAATCGACTGCTTGAAGGAGGAACTGATGAATAAAGAAGATATAAAAAATATTTTAACAAAGGTAAAAAATGGAGAAGTAGAAATTGATGCTGCAATGGACGAACTTAAAGATCTTCCTTTTAAGGATCTGGGTTATGCTAAAATTGATAATCACAGAAGTCTTCGTAATGGATTTCCAGAAGTCATCTACTGTGAGGATAAATCACTTGATGAGGTAGAAGGTATTATTAAGGAAATGTTGAAAAAAGAAAATAATATTCTTGCGACAAGGGCAAATCAGGAAGTTTACAGCCGAATAAAAGATATTGAACCTGAAGCAGAATATTATGAAAGAGCAAAAATTATATTTATCAAGAAAAGAGAGCTAAAAAAGACAGAGAGCAAAATTATTATAGTTACAGGTGGTACATCAGATTTAGCAGTTGCTGAAGAAGCAGCAATTACCGCAGAAGTACTCGGCAACAGTGTGGAAAGGCTTTATGATGTTGGAGTTGCTGGAATTCACCGCCTTTTATTAAATCTG
>CAZLIW010000249.1:0-3335 GCA_964559325.1 uncultured Halanaerobium sp.
CAGAGTGTTCTTAGAGCTGATGGTGCTGTCTGGCTGGAAAACGGCTGGAACTTCAAAAATGGTATCATGTATTTTCTGGATAAAGAAAATAGATCTCCAGCGCTGGAGTTTAAGGAATACAGGCTGGAAGAAGCTATTCACACACCGGTGGAAGTTTCCAAACTCGGCAAAAGAATAGATGATATGAATATTAGAGAACTTAAAGAATATATAGACCTTCAGCAGCAGCAGGGTAAGGCAGCTTATGAAGAAAGAGTAAAGTGGCATCAGAGATTTGCCATTCCCATGGCCAGCTTTATATTTGCACTGCTGGCAGCTCCACTGGGCATTCAGCCACAGCGTTCTGGTGGTTCTGCAACAGGATTTGGAATAAGTATTATCATCATTTTTATTTACTACAGTTTGATGACAGTTGGAGATGCTTTAGGAAGTCAGGGATCTATTCCACCGTGGTTTGGTGCCTGGCTGCAGAATATAGTTATTTTTCTACTCGGTACTTATATGATTTACAGAACAGCCAGAACTTAAATAAGGAGGTGGAGGCTGGTGAATGGTATATTAATTTTAGTCCTTGTTATTTTTCTGAGTGGACTGATAGCCTATCTGGGTGACAGAATAGGTATGAAGATGGGGAAAAAACGCGTTTCTCTTTTTGGTCTCCGCCCACGCTATTCATCTATAATTATTACTATTGTTACTGGAATTTTAATCGCACTTATATCTGTAACCATACTGCTTTCGGTTTATTCAGAACTGAGGCAGGCATTATTTAATATCAATGATGTTTTATATAGATTAGAATATTTAAATAAAGAACTTGCAGAAAGAGACAGTGAACTCAGCTCTCTAAAAAATGAAATAGAAAAAAGACAGCAGGAAATCGAAGAAAAAAATGTCCTTATAGAAGAAAAAGATCAGGAGATACGGCAGAGAGATGAGGAAATTAAAGAAAGTGAAAAAGAGCTGAAAGAGCTGGAAAAACAGCGCAATGAGCTTCAGGCAAAACTGGAAAGCCTGCAGCAGGAGCTAAAAGAAGCCAACAGCAATTTAAAAGCAGCGGCTGCTGAAATAGAAGAGCTCGAGTTAAACAGAGATGACCTCATAAAAAGAGTATCAGATCTTGATACACAGAGGGAAAATCTGGAGGCAAAAGTAGGTGACCTTCAGGAACAGATAAACAATCTAACTGCTAATTATGAAGAACTTAAAGAACTGGCAAGCCAGCTTCAGGCAGGTGTTATCTACTACATGGGTGAGGAGATGGTATATCAGAAAGGTGATACCATCTACACAGATGTTATGGAAGGTGGACGCAGTGAGCAGGAGACAATTTCTGCTCTAAATAAATATCTGCAGGAAGCAAATAAGGTTGCAAAACAGAAAGATATTGAGATAAATGAAGAAACAGGTATGGCACTCAGACTGCAGACAGAGGATATTCTAAATGCAGCGAGAATTATATATAATATGGATCCAGGCAGCCGGGTAATAGTTAGTCTGGTGGCCAGGGTCAATGTGCCCAAAAATGACTGGCTTTATGCCAACTTCCTGCTCAATGAAGATTTTATAGTTTTCGAAAAAGATGAACTTATTGAGAGCAGGGAAATCGATGCAGATCAGACAGCAGATCAGATAGAATCAGAACTGGAAGCACTGCTGGATGAGGTCAACAATAGAGCAATTAACCAGGGTCTTCTGCCGGATAACTCCGGACAGGTTGGAAGTATAAACTTCAGCTACTTTTATGAGATATTAAATAAAATTAAGTCAATGTCTGGTAGAGTAGAAGTCAGCATCAAAGCTGCAGAGAATATCTGGAGAGAAGATAGGATGACAAATAACCTGGACTTTAATATTAAGGAGATCGACTGAAATGAAAAAACAGATTATAGCTGTTGACCCGGGTAAAGATAAGGTCGGAGTTGCTGTTGTTCACAGTACTGCAGGTGTAAAAGAACAGTCGATAGTTCCTGCCGACAGATTGAGTCAGCATTTAAAGATGATATTTGCACACTACAGAATAGATGAGATAGTGCTTGGTAATGGAACAGAGGCAGAAAAAACAGAAGAAAAGATAAAAAGCCTAAAAAAAGATATAAAAATCCATATAATAGATGAAAGATCTACCACAGAAGAAGCAGAAGCAAGGTATATTAAAGAAAAACCTAAGTCAAGGCTGGAAAAAATGCTGCGAAAATTTGTTTCCTGGCGGCCTAAAACCCCGGTGGATGACTATGCAGCGGTGATAATTGCAGAAAAATATATTGCAAAACTTGACAACCAGAACAAAAACGATTAAAATGATTATGAGGATATTTGCATAATCCGATAATTACTGGTATAATGATTATTGTGTAACATTTAAAAGCTTATAATCTCGAGGCTAAAATGCAGGTGAAAGGAGGTGCCCCCCGTAGGCTGCGCGGCTGTAGAGATATAGGAGTTCTATCGAGGCTCATTGAAAATTGAATTAGGGAGACAGAAGATGAGGAAACTAGGAAACTCGATCTGGTGTCTCCATGATTGCGTGAGCTTATAGAACTTATAGATTCTATAAGATGAAAACAATCAAGGGGGATTTTAAAAAATGAAAAAAATTACAATTAGTATTGCTTTATTGCTCGTAGTAGCATTAGCTATGCCAGCTTTTGGTGCTTCTTTTACAGATGTGCCAAGTAACCACTGGGCATATGATGCTATCAACAAATTGGTTTCTTCCGGAGTTATCACTGGATATCCAGATGGAACATTCCGTGGAGATCAGGACATGACACGTTACGAAATGGCTGTTATGGTTAGCCGTGCACTTGACAACATTGTTGATGAACAGGCTGCTTTGGAAGACAAAGTAGATGACATGGGTAGTGGACTTACAACTGCACAGGCACAGGACGTTACAGCTATCGTTAAAGCTCTTATGGCTAAAAACATGCCGGAGCAGAACGATGAATTAACAGATAAGCAGGCAGAAGAAGTTGCCGATATCGTTAAAGCTCTTACATTTGAATTCAAAGCAGAACTTAAGGTTCTTGGTGCAGAAATCGACGCATTAGGCGAAGATATGGTTGCTCTAGAAGGTAGAGTTGAAGACCTAGAAAACCCTGCAGTAAGCTTTGGTGGAACTTACAAAGTTGAATGGAGAGAAGTTTCTATTGATGAAGACTCAGTAGCTCCAGGTCAGTATGATGTTGATTATTATGACTATACAGCAGATGACACTTATGCTACAGTATATGATACTCCATTTATCTACGCTAATCCTTGGGATGATGACTCCGAAGAATTAGAAATTGATGAAGATGATGATGCAATTAATCAATTCTTAACAACTAATA
>CAZLIW010000250.1:0-3295 GCA_964559325.1 uncultured Halanaerobium sp.
ATAGTGGTAGGTACCACCAATATAAATACCGTCTATCCTGTTGTCGCGATTTTCGTTGAACTTATCAATAAATCTATCCGGAAGAGGTCTGGCATAGCTTAAAGAAAGGTCAAGAGCTGTACTGGCACCACCCTTAGTTCCAGTAAACGGAACATCTATCCTGTTCTCTCCCTTCAGCAGTTTTATCTCAGGTTCATCCCCTGTAACTATTTCCACCAGATCACTGTTTGTTTTTATCATACCTTCAGCTCTTCCATTTACACCAAAGGCAAAATTTTTAAAATATATTTGATTGGCTGCGGCAGATCTACCTGCCAGAATAAGATCCTCACTGCTTAATTTTCTTTCTATTTCATCTTCCGTAAATTCACTATTATCGAATATATTATTCCATACCGAAAGTCCAAAATTAGCTTTATAGGAAAATATATTATCTCTTAAACCAATACCTGCCGGATTGGAATAATATGCTGTTTCCCCCTCCATAGTGGAGAAATTTTCTCCTAATCCAACTGCTTCTGCATCCAGTGCTGCCTGTACTCCTCCAGAAATAATAAATAAAAATGTTAAAACTAATAATGCTGCAAGTATTTTTCTGTACATTGCTCTGCCCCCTGTTTGTTTTTTTATGCAAAATATATATTAAAATGGCTTTAATACCATCTTGCTTTTAATCAGCAACAAATTCTTTTATAGCTGAGTCATGGATAATAGAATAAAGATATTCCTTATTGCCAAACTGTATTGGTTGGCTGTATACTTCAACTTCTTTTATTTCATTTCTTGAAGTTCTGTGTTTAAAATGAAAGTTGAATTTTTTCTTTTCTTTTGCTCTCCTCATCTCATCTTTTACACACGCCTCAGTAAGTTTATTTATATCTGTTATTTTCATGTTCTTAAGTTCGTCTTTGGACCAGCCATAAAAATTAACAGCTGCCGGATTTGCATCTACAAATCTGAATCTATCATCTTCTATTAAATATATTTTCCTATAGTCGACTTCTGGAACTACTGTTAAAGCATTTTCCAAAAAATCTGAATAAAATTTATCTTCACTCATTTCAGCACTATCTTTTAAACCAGAAATTGTGTTGATCATAGTTATAAAGCCTGCTGAAATAATGACTAAATTTAACATTTCTCTCTTTATATACTGCTTCTTTGTATGATTCCAGTAATGATGGCTAGTCATTTTCAATTATCTCCAAAAATACATCTACAACTTCCGGCGAAAATTGCTTTCCCCTGTTATCTTTAATTTCTTTTAAGGCTTTTTCTCTACTCAGAGGTTCTCTATATGATCTTCTTGACCGCATAGCATCCCATGCATCTGCAGCAGACAAAATCTGTGAAGCAAGGGGAATTTCTTCTTCTTGCAGCCCTTCCGGATAACCTCTGCCATCCCATCTTTCATGATGATAAAGAATATTTTTAGCCAGACCTTTTAATTCATCAGATTTGCTGAGAGTTTCATATCCCCATCTGGGATGATTTTTTATTACCTCATATTCTTCATCTGTTAGTCTGCCCTTTTTATTCAGTATATACTGAGGGATAATCGTTTTCCCGATATCATGTAGTAGACCTGACCAGTATATTTCTCTAATATATGGTTCTGACAGCTGCATCTTTTCTGCAGTCTTTCTGGACAGATCTGCAACCGATTCATTGTGGCCGTGGGTATATTCATCATGAATTTCCAGCAGGCCTGTTAAAGATATAATTATCTCTTCAGTAAATTCTTTTTGAAGGCTGCTGTACCTTTTTAGGGTAAGATAGGAAGATGCCAATTTCTCTAAAGATGTCAGCAGTCTAATAGAACTATCACTAAAATTACTGAAACTTTTATTGGAAATATCAAGTGAAATTCTTCCAACTACTTTACTATTAACTTTTAAATTAATAAAAATTGAACTGCTAACAGATTTGAGCGTATTTATAAACTCTATATATGTTTTTTTGTCTGTATTTTCTGAATCCAGCACAGGATTATAATATGTCTGTTTTGCCTGATCTCCATAATATCTTATTATATTTTTTTGATTAATATTAAATTCTTTTATCTTTTCCAGATCATGACCTATACTTTCTAAAAATTTTACTTTTTCATTATTTATTAAAAATATGAGGCCATAATCTGCTTCAGGAATAAGTGCAAATGCATTATTTAAAAGCATTGATAAAAAATCTTCTTCTGACTGACCTACTTTAATTCTGCTTATCAGCTCTATAATATTTTCTATATTATTTGTCAGCTTATCCAGTTTCTGATATGAATCTTTTAATTCTTCATTCATAGCCATAATTTCTTCATTATTAGCAGCAAGAATCTCATTTTTTTCTTCTATTTTTTCTTTAAATATACTTTCTCTTTTTTTATATTTTTGTATATTCTCAAGCCATGTTTTTATCTCATATTCAACAATTTCATTTTCTCTATATCCTTCCGGCGGAATATAATAGGGGTTTTCATGAATTTTATTATTCCATATTATATAATGATGCAGTTCAATAACTGCCTTAATTACATGTTTATCAAATTTATTAATATTGTATCTGCACAGAGCAATTACAGGTAAGTAATCGAATATTTCATCATTTAATTTCCATTCATATTTAATTATCTCTTTTTTTCCACCTTTAAAATTCAAAACCCAGCTTAATTCACCTGTTATACTCAAACCACTATATCCCTCTTCTAAAGCCACAGCAGCTTTTTCTTTTATAAGCTGTATCATTTTATCAGCATCAAACTTATTGCTGAGAGCATAACTCTGTTCTTTGTTTAAAATTAACAGCTGACCTGTATCTATATAACGGCTGAAATTATTCATCTCCTGATTAAGTTTGAAAAGCAGCAGTTCTGTATCTCCATCACCTTCAATATACATACACTTTTCGCCGCGTTCTAAACTGCTTTTTATAAATGGAACAAGAGTAAATGTAAATTTATTTTTATCTTCATACAAAAATACTATATGATCCCCCGGTCGTATCTTATCTAAGTTTTTTATTTTTTTATATGGATTATACATTTCATAACCCCCATTTTAAATACTCTCTTCTAAATACGTCTGTTAAATTATATATTTTCTGTTTGAGGTTTCCCCTTGTAATTAGAATCAATCACCTTCAAGCTTTTTCTCCAATTCTATTAGTGGGTTATATAGATATTATAACAACCCAATTTGAAATTTTGTCAAGCAAAATATTTTCCTCCTTAAAAATTTTATTCTTTACTATTTTCCATCTGAATATATACTTCTTGAAATATATGGTTTTTCCTTTATCTACA
>CAZLIW010000251.1:0-3288 GCA_964559325.1 uncultured Halanaerobium sp.
CAGTTTTTCCGGCTTATCTTCTACAATACCAGCTATTTCTGCTTCTGCTCCCAGTTTTTTTAATAATGATTTCAAGACAGGTGAATTGATATCTCTTATTTCACCAGCAGTTGGCTTTTTATCAGCAGCTACCAGTTCATCTCCTGTTGATATTACAGCTGCTTTGGGTTTTTTTACTACTGAAATTTCAGTAATTCCAAGTCCGGCAAAGGCACCGATATGCCTGGAAGTTATTTTTCTGCCTTTTTTTATAATAATATCATTTGATTTCGTATCTTCACCTTTTTTGACAATATTTTCTCCAGGTGATACTGATGTGAAAATTTCCACAAGATTTTCACTTACTTTTTCCGTGTCTTCAATCATCACAACACTATCTGTACCCTCCGGCAGCATAGCTCCTGTTGGTATATATACTGCTTCTCCTTCATTTATTATAAATTCTGCTTTTTTACCCATTTCCACTTCTCCTGCTATATCCAGATAGGCAGGCAGAGAAGATGAAGCCCCATTTGTATCAGCAGCTTTTACAGCATAACCATCTACTGTTGAACGACTAAAAGGAGGCAGGAATTCTCCTGCCTTAATATCTGCTGCAGTAATTCTGTTTAATGATGAAAGATAATCAATTTTTTCTATTTCTACTTTTCGATCTTTTAAACTATCTCTGATAATATTTTTTAATTTATCTGCAGTTATTAAATCAAAAAATTCTCTCAAATATATCACTCCCAATAAAATATTATGTTTTTATGTTTAAAATAATCCCAGCTGACATTTTTTAACTTTTATATTTTGATCATGAATTATTTTTCCTACTCGTCCAACATTTATTTTGAGCAGATCTGCCAGCAGGTGTGCCTGATAGCAGGTTAAACTGTCTGCTTTTATTTCAATCGGCAATTCTGTCAGCTTTCTGCTCTGCAGCAGTATATTTGAGCTTATAAAAATATGTGCTCTATTTTTTATTATTCTGGCAGATTCTTTTTCTTCCTCTTCACTGTTATCAAGATAAAAAATCAAATCAGGGTTTAAAAAATTATTTATAGTGTTCCCTTCAATCAGCAGCCGCTCCACTTTTCCAATTAAATTCTCTACAATATTAAAAGCTTCCGGAATTTGACTGGCAGGACTTTTAAGAAGTACAACTCTATCAGCACCAGATTCTATAAATCTGGCTGTATCTGTGCCCTTTTGATGTATTATTTTTCTATCTGTAATAATTTTGTACTGATTTAAACTGTTATCTATTGAAGTCTTAATAACTGCAGTTTTTTGTCTGCTGTCTTCAAGCATTAAACTAATTAAAGTGGTTTTACCTGCTTTACTTGTAGAACCACCAACTCCAACAATATCCATTTTAAAACCTCCTTATGTAATATACTTGATGATATTATAATATATCACCACAAAAATAATTTTTTTTTCAATTAGCTGTCTCTTTTTTCATATATTCCAGCTTATCTTTAATATAATTATTTCTATATTATTTTCATTTATCCTTTATCTAATTTTGTATATTACAGACTGAAATCTGATGGTGATTAAAAAAAACCACCATATAATAATACATGGTGGCTGCGAATTTTTTAAATATAAATTGCTGGTATTATATTTTTTAGAACAGGCCGGATATCTTTCCATCTGCATCTACATCTATGTCTTCTGATGATGGCCTTTTAGGCAGTCCGGGCATTATCAGTACTGGCCCTGTCATTACTACCAAAAATCCTGCTCCTGCTGATAGATTTATCTCATTTACACTTACTGTAAATCCTTCCGGTCTTCCTTTCAGTGATGGATTGTCGGATATAGAACTCTGTGTTTTCGCCATACATACAGGTAAACTGTCATATCCCTGCTTATTGTATTTTCCTATCTGTTTTAATGCTTTATCACTGTAGTCTACTCCATCTGCTCCATATATCTCTTTAGCTATTGTCTCTATCTTTTCTTTTATCGGAGCATTCTCATCATAGAGGAACTTAAACTGACTCTCTTTATTCTCCAGTATATCTACTACCTTTTCTGCCAGCTCTTCTCCTCCTTCTCCTCCTTTGGCCCATACTTCTGATAGTGCTACTTCTACTCCCAGTTTCTCACATTTTTCTCTCACAAGCTCTAACTCTGCTTCTGTATCATCCGGGAATCTGTTTATCGCCACTACCAGTGGTACTCCAAATTTGTGCACATTCTCTATATGCTTTTCTAAGTTTTCTATTCCCTTCTCCAGGGCCTCTAAATTCTCTTCCTTGAGCTCTTCTGCTTCTACTCCACCGTGCATCTTCAGTGCTCTTATTGTTGCTACTAACACTGTTGCATCCGGCTTTAAATCGGCATACCTTGACTTGATATTATAAAACTTCTCTGCTCCCAAGTCTGCTCCAAATCCTGCCTCTGTTATTGTTATATCTCCCAGCTTCATAGAAAACTTTGTTGCCATTACACTGTTACATCCATGTGCTATATTTGCAAATGGACCTCCATGTATAAAGGCCGGTGTGTTCTCTAATGTCTGTACAAGGTTTGGCTTTATTGCATCTTTTAATAATGCTGTCATTGCTCCTTCTACTTTAAGATCATGAGCTGTTACCGGCTCATCATCATATGTATATGCTACTACTATCTTGCCTAATTTCTCCTTCAGCTCCATCAGATCATTTGCCAGACACAGTATTGCCATTATCTCTGAGGCTACTGTGATTAAAAACCCATCTTCTCTCGGCTGGCCGTTTACTGTTCCTCCCAGCCCTACTATTGTTTCTCTTAAAGCTCTATCATTCATATCAAGGGCTCTTTTAAACTCTATCCGGGTTGGATCTATCCCGAGTTCATTTCCCTGTTTTATATGATTATCTATTACTGCTGCCAGAAGATTATGGGCTATTCCTATGGCATGTATATCTCCTGTAAAGTGCAGGTTTATATCTTCCATCGGTATTACCTGGGCATATCCTCCACCTGCTGCTCCACCTTTTATTCCCATTGTAGGTCCTAAGGATGGCTCTCTTAAGGCTATTACTGCATTTTTCCCTATTCTATTCAGGGACTGACCCAATCCTACTGTTGTTGTTGTTTTTCCTTCTCCTGCAGCGGTAGGAGTTATCGCTGTCACTAATACCAGCTTGCTGTCCTCTTCTTCTGCCTTCTTCTTTAAAACATCCAGTTTTACCTTTGCCTTATATTTACCGTATAATTCAAGATCATCTTCTTCTAATCCCATTTTTTCTGCTATTTCTTTTATTGGCTTCATTTCTGCTGCCTGTGCTATGGCAATATCACTTTTCA
>CAZLIW010000252.1:0-3283 GCA_964559325.1 uncultured Halanaerobium sp.
AGGACTATCCACATGAGGCAGCTATAGAATACTTTAACAACTTCCCGGAAAAGGTAGTAGAAAATCAGGGTAATGTTGATATGGTATCTGGAGCTACCCACAGTTATCATGACTTCAATGATGCACTTAATATGGCCATGGAACAGGCTGGTCTTAAGTAAAAATTAAACTGTCTACAACACTGCCTCTTTAAACAGGGGCAGTTTTTTTGTTGTATTATGTTTTGCAAGCAGCAGTAAATGTGATAAAATAATATAAGTAATTTAGTTTAAATTCTATAATTAATTATATAACAGGATGTGGTTTGATTTGTTTAAGAAGAGAAACATATATAAGATTTTTATCATATCAATTTTAGCCCTAATGCTTTTATTTGCTGCTGGATGCAGTAATGCAGCAAAAGAGCAGACATCAGAAACCGGGAGCAAATTTTTGATGGATACTCTTGTTCAGATGAAAGTTACAGGCAAAAATGCCGAAAAAGTTTTGGATATTAGTTTTGATAGAATTGAAGAATTAGAAAATTTAATGAGTAAAACACTCAAGAAAAGTGAAATATATAAAATAAACCACAGCAGTGAATCTGTTGAAGTATCAGATGATACAATTAAAGTACTTAATAAATCTATCCATTATGCAGAATTAACATCAGGAAGATTTGATCCCAGTATTGGTCCACTGGTAGATCTGTGGGGTATTGGAACAGAAAATGCCGAAGTTCCTGAAGAAGAAGAAATTGTTGAAGCCAAAAATCTTGTAAACTACAAAAATATTGAAATAGATAATAACAGAGTTTTTCTTAAACAGGAGGATATGCAGATTGATCTGGGTGCTATTGCCAAGGGATATGCAGCTGATGAAGTTAAAAGAATTGCTGAAAAAAATAGTATAGAGAGTGCTTTTGTGAATCTGGGAGGTAATGTACTTGTAATTGGTCATAAAGCAGATGGTTCAAAGTGGAGAATAGGTATCCAGGATCCCCGCCAGAACAGAGGCAATATAATGGCAGTAATCAATGCTGCTGATAAAACTATAGTCACTTCAGGGAATTATGAAAGATATTTTGAGGAAGATGGTAAAATATATCATCATATACTGGACCCGGATACAGGTTACCCGGCTGACAGTGGTCTTTTGAGTGTGAGTATTATAAGTGAAAATTCTTTTGATGCTGATGCACTTTCCACAAGTATTTTTATATTAGGTCTTGAAAAAGGAATGGAATTTATTAAAGATCAGAAAAATATAGAAGCATTATTTATTACCAATGATCTGGAAGTTTATTTGTCTCCAGGCCTGAGGGGAAAGGTCGAAATAACAGGTGAAGATTTTAAACTTATTGAAGGTGAATTAAGTGGAAATTAAAGATAGATATTATAAAGAAATTGTTAAAAATATAAATGATAAGATCTACTCAATTACCAGTTCCCACCGTTCAATAATCAACAAAGCAGTTGGTGACCTGGTAAGAGGAGGAGGAAAAAGGCTGAGGCCGGTAATGATGTTTGTGTCTGCAAGTTTTGGAAATTATGACAGAGAAAAATTGCTTGATCTGGGAGCAGGGCTTGAACTACTCCACATGGCTTCTCTTATTCATGATGATATAATAGATGATGCAGATATAAGGAGAGGGAATAAAACAGCTCAGTCAAAATTTGGAAAAAATACAGCTGTATTTATAGGTGATTTCCTTCTTTCAAGGACTTTCAGCATTTTTTCTGTTCATCTGGATAATAAAATGCTGCAGAAAATGAACAAAATTGTCCGCCTCATCTGTGAAGGAGAAATTGAACAGGCAGAAAAGAAATTTGATTTTAATATAAATACCAGAGATTATCTGAAAAGAATCCGCCGCAAAACAGCTTTATTTTTTGGTTTTGCAACCTATTTAGGTGCATATGTTAGTGATATAAGAGGAGTTAGGCTCAACACACTTTATAAGCTGGGACTTGAGATAGGTATGGCTTTTCAGATACAGGATGATATACTGGACTTTACAGGAAAAGAAAGTAAAACCGGGAAAGCTTTAGGTAGAGATTTAAAAGCGGGAGTAGTTACACTACCTGTTATATATTTTTTAGAAGATAATGTATATAGACAAAAATATGATAAATTAATTAGTGGAGAAAAGATTACAGAAAAAGAGATTGATCTGTTAATAGAAGATGTAAAAAAAAGTGATTCAATAGAAAAATCAAGAAAGTTTTTAAAGAAATTCATATATAGGGTGGAAAAGCACCTTGATAATCTGCCTGATAATAGGGCCAAAAAGAGGATGAAAAAGATTGTTAACTTTCAAATCGATAGAAATTACTGATATGTTAGCATCAAATTAAGAAGTAATAGTTTTTTATAGTAAACTGGTTAAGTTAAATAGTAATAGATCGTTAATGGAGGTGGATAGATGGGGAATGTATTTTTTGCCTTTTCGCTGACACTTTTTGCAGGTTTGGCAACTGGAATCGGAAGTTTTCTGGCTTTTTTCAGTCGAAGAGATAATGCCTCATTTTTGTCGACATCACTGGGATTTTCTGCAGGTGTGATGATCTATGTTTCTTTTGTCGAAATACTGTCAAAATCACAGGAAGCACTTTCTTCTTATTTTGGAAAGACAGCAGGGGAATGGGCTGCTGTTGGTGCATTCTTTTTAGGGATTTTTATAATTGCTCTGATAGATCATTTTGTTCCAGAATATGAAAACCCGCATGAAGTCAGATCTGATCAGAGGCTTGCAGAACTAAAAGAGGATCATTTCAGCTTTAAAAAAGATAAAAACAATGAAGATAAAGCCGAAAATCTGCACCTGAGGAGAATGGGGCTTTTTTCTGCTCTTGCAATTGCCATTCACAATTTTCCTGAAGGACTTGCAACTTTTGCATCTGCTCTCAATGACCCGGCACTGGGTGTTTCCATTGCAATAGCAATTGCCCTACACAATATTCCGGAAGGAATATCTGTTTCAGTGCCATTATATTATGCAACCGGCAGTAAGAAAAAAGCTTTTATCTATTCATTTGTTTCCGGTCTGGCAGAACCAGTAGGTGCAGTTATTGGATATTTTTTGTTTAGATCATTTTTCAACGATTTTGTTTTTGGTGTTTTATTTGGGGTTGTAGCAGGAATTATGGTATATATTTCTATTGATGAGCTGCTGCCGACTTCAAGAAAATATGGTAAAGCACACCAGGAAATATATGGATTTATTGCCGGTATGGGTGTTATGGCGGTTAGTTTAGTTTTATTTTAAAAGGATATGATGAAAACTGGTCTGACTGGAGTGGCC
>CAZLIW010000253.1:0-3263 GCA_964559325.1 uncultured Halanaerobium sp.
TTGCTGATAACTTAGATAAGTTACCTGCAGATGAAACTATTTATGTTTACTGTTATACAGGTCAGACTGCTAATCAGACTGTAGGACTTTTAAACTTTGCTGGTTTTGAAGCGAAATCAGTTAAATTTGGCTGGAATTTAGGTATTTCGAAAGTAGAAGGATATGAAGATTCTGTTGAAACTTCCAGCAATAAACTAACTGAAGTTACAGATTTTGAAATCAATTCTGAAATTAAAACAGCAGTAGTAAATTATTTTAAAGGTCTTGCTGATGTTCAGGATTCAATGTTTAAAAATTATAAAATTAGTGAAGATAATTTGAAAATGATTCTGGGTTCAGATGGAATGATGGTTGTATCAATTAGACAGCCAGGTGCTTATTCTGAAGGACATATTGAAGGAGCAGCTCTTATTCCATGGGGTGCTGGTATGCAGGAAAACTTCGGTCAGCTGCCTAAAGACCAGAAATTAGTTGTTTACTGTTATACAGGACAGACAGCAGGTCAGACAGTTGCTGGATTAAGAATGCTTGGATATGATGCTGTATCTCTTAATGGAGGAATGGGTACTTCTTCTAATACACCATATGGATGGTCAAACAAAGGTTATGAAGTAGTTAAGTAATATAAAGTAGCTGAGTAATATAAATATACTTAAGTGATAAAAGTATGCTATTTTATAAAGTTAAAACCATTTTAAAGGTTAGTTTTGTCAGAATAGAAATGATTATATAAGATAAAAAAAGGAGCAGGGTTTATCCCTGCTCCTTTTTAAATATAAATTATTCGTTTATCTGACTGTGTATTAAATCCAGTATTTCATGTTTGATTTCAAAATACTGATCTGTATACATAGCATCTTTAGATTTTTCTTTAAAAATTTTGTGTGTAAAATCAACATTAAATTCTTTAATTATTTCTCCGGGACAGGTTGACATTATAACTATCCTTGTTGCCAGTGATAGAGCTTCATCGACATCATGGGTTATAAAAAATATAGTGCTGTTGTTTTCCTCCCATATATCCCGAATTAGATTCTGCATATTATCTCGTGTAAGTGCATCCAGAGCGCCAAATGGTTCATCCATAAGTATAACCTGAGGATAATTTGCCAGCACTCTGGCAAGTGCCACTCGCTGTTTCATGCCTCCGGAAAGTTCAAAGGTGGCTTTATTTTCTAAACCGCTGAGATTAACTTCTTCAAGAAAGTATTTTCTTATGTTTTTTATCTCATCATTTGGTAGATTTCTCATTTTTGGTCCAAATTCAACATTGTCTTTAACACTCATCCAGGGATAGAGTGTTGGAGATTGAAAAACAACTCCTCGATGCCAGTCAGGTCCTTCAATAATTTCCCCCTGCATTTTAACTGTACCGGAACTGGGTTTTACATAGCCAGCAATAGTTTTGAGAAGGGAACTTTTACCACAGCCAGATGGACCAAGAACACAGATGAACTCCCCTTTATTTATTTCAAGATTGATATCTTTTAGAGCCAGAGTATAGCTGTTATCTTTTCCATATTCTAAACTCATATTTTCTACTGTAATTAAACTCTCACTTTGAGCAGACATATAAATATATCCTTTCTGGATTTATATAATTAGTTATCTTTCTCCAGCGACATTTTTATATATTCAGGATTTACATATTTATTAAATTCTTCCTGAGAAGGAGAAACATCTATTGAACCCTGATTCTTAAGAAAATCAGAAGTGTCTTTCATTACTACAGCAAAACTTCCGGGTTCTTTTTCTGTGCCAAAAAAATCTTCGCTTAACAGTTCTTCTCTTGTTTTCCAGGTGGTTCCGCGCATCTGGTGAAGGGCAACTTCTGCCTCCAGTCCCAGTTCATCACCAGCTATTTCTGCTGCTTTTTGTGGATCATTTCTATAAATATCTCCAGCTTTGGCCAGAGCAGAAATAAAATCAGCAGTTAGTTCTGGATAATTTTCTGTAAAGCCTTTTCTTGCAACAGCAACATTAGCAGTTATATAGCCTTTTTCAGCCATAACTTTACTGTCGGTTAAAGTATAGCCTTTTTCCAGTAGATTTTCAAGTGTTGGCTGCCAGGTATAGGCTGCCTGTATATCTCCTCTCTCCCAGGCTGCTACTATTTCGGCAGTCTGCATATCTAACAGCTGAACCTGATCTTCTATACCTGCTTCTTTTAGTACATTTAAAAGAATATAGTGGGAAGTAGATGCAAATGGTACAGCAATTCTTTCTCCGGTCAGATCTTCAACTGTTTTTATACCGGAACCATTTTTAACTGCCAGGGCTTCATTTTCACCCAGTACTTCGTGTATCCAGACCAGTTCCACATTTAGTTCACGGGATAGAGCAGTTATAGCATTGGTATTTCCCATAGTTGCAAAGTCTATACTTCCCGAGGCAAGAGCCTGATTTGCCTCTACGCCTGAATCAAAGACTGTTGTATTAACTTCAATTCCACGTTCTGTAAAATAATCATCAAAATATCCCTGAGCCAGTGCAATAGTTTCATCATTGGGAACCCGCAGTATTCCAATATTTATTTCTTCCGGCAGTGATATTTTTTCCTGACTGGATTGATCCTGGCTGCTGCATGCAGTGACTGTCAAAGCCATAATTGCTATTAAAAGCAATAGCAGCAATTTTTTTATATTTGTTGAATTCATTTTTTAACCTCCATAAAATTGATTTATAATATGATTAAAATTTTTGATACAAACATTTCAGTTCAACACCAAATATTCATTCGCAATATTAAACATGACCTTTCCAGAAAATAATTTTTCTTTCTAAAAATCTTAATCCAGCATCAATAATTACACCAGTTATTCCCATAATGATTATGCCTACAAAGATTACATCACTTTTTAAAAAATTGGAAGCATCAAGGACCATCCATCCTATTCCAGAGGTTGCAGCAACCATTTCCGAAGAAACAAGCGTTGTATAGGCTACACCAAAGGCAGTTCTGATTCCTGTAAATATTTCCGGAAGAGATGCGGGAAGAACTATTTTAAAAAACACATCTCTCTGTCCTGCTCCAAGAGATTTGGCACTTAAAACAAAATCCTGATTCAGTTTTCTTACAGCAGAAACACATGCAATATAAATAGGAGCAAAAGCCGCCAGAAAAAGAAGCACCTGTTTGGAAGTATCGTCGATTCCAAACCACAGCACCAGTATTGTATAATAGGCAAGGGGGGGGAGTGGACGATAAAATTCAACTACAGAATCAATAACAGCTTCTACCTTATTAAAATAACCACTTAAAA
>CAZLIW010000254.1:0-3260 GCA_964559325.1 uncultured Halanaerobium sp.
ATTTAAAAATTATGCACCTGACAGATGGAAACATTTCAAAAAAAAAGTTACTGAAGCCAGGGAAAAAAGGAGAAAATTTATTAATTTAAAACACAAACTGCGTTCAATATTTAAAAGATAGTGAGGAGTAATTATGATAAAAATAAGAAAAAATTATATTCCAGCTGTTGTATTACTTTCATTGCTATTATTTTTTCTTTATTTCTTTAATATCTGGAGTTATGATCTCTGGTCTCCAGATGAACCCAGATATGCAGAGGTAGCAAGAGAAACTGCTGTAGAGGGTAATTGGGTTATACCACATTTAAATAATAGAGTTTATTATGAAAAACCTCCCGTCTTTTACAATATTATTGCTGTGGCAGGTTTGATGGCAGGTGAATTTTCTGTAACTGTCGTTAGACTTCCTGTGATAATAATATCAGTGTTATTAATTGCCTTTTTTACAAATTTTATAATCCAAAAAACTAATTTTTATATCGGTATACTGTCAGGAATTATTCTGGCAACTACTGGACAGTTTTTTTGGCTTGCCATGAGAATTAATCTTGACATTCCTCTGGTTTTTTGTACTACTATTTCTGCTTTAATATTTTTTCATCATATCGATTCTTTTTATTCATATAAATGGAGTACTCTAATAGCCTTTTTTCTAATTGGGTTGGGAGCGATTATAAAAAGTCCAATTTCTATTTTACCATTATTGGTTGCTCTTATTTATGCTTTTACGGAGAAAAAAACTAAAAAGCTAAAAGAAATTCCCTGGTTTTTTGCTTTTGTTGTTATGCTTATACCTGCAGCAGTATGGCTTTATTTTGCTTATAGAGAAGCTGGATTTACTTATATTCAGACATCAGTTCTGGATCAGTTAGTGGGATATTCCACAGGCAGTCAGGGCCATCCCCAGCCTTTTTACTATTATTTATTGAACTTTCCGGTACTGGCACTTCCCTGGTCAATATTTTTAATCCCTGCCTTTTATTATTATAATAAACTTAAAACAAAAGTTCCTAATCTAGTTAAATTTTCTATGTTGTGGTTTATTATAGTTTTTATAATATTTTCTTTTGTTGGCAGTAAAAGAGGAGTTTATCTGCTGCAGATCTATCCAGCCTCTGCAATAATTATTGCCTGGTTTTTCAAATCGCATTTTGATGGAACAATTAGAGAAAAATACTCTCTTGTAATTCCAATTTTATTTTTGGCTATATTATTTATTACTGTAGGAGGATATATTTATCTGAATGGAGAAGTTCTTATAAAAGAAGAGTTAAATTTCAGTTTAAGTGAAAATCTTGGTTATTATAGTTTATATCAGGGATTATACATATTTTTTATTAGTATTGGTCTATTATTTATTCTTTCAACTTTGACAAAAAATAAAAAATATTTATTTTATAGTATAATGACATTTTCTTTAGTACTAATAATTTTACTAAAATCACTTTTTTTACCGGCTCTAAATGAAGTTAAATCCGAAAGATTTCTGGCAGAAGATTTGGCCAGATTTTATAACAAAAATGTTGAGGTCGGATTATGGGGCTCATTAAATAATGACAGTGGTTTTGTGTTTTATAACGGAATTTATTATGATTATATTTTTGATAATTATAAAAGAGGAAAAAAATTTTTAGAACGTCCAGGCCAGCAAATACTGATAGTTAATGAAGCAGCTAAACTGTTTAATAATTTATCAGAAAATGAATATAGAGATTTTAATATAAAGAAATACCGTGTAGGAAGTGATGATATGCTGCTTCTTATAGAAAGAAAATTGATGGAGGGATTAAATTGAAACATTTAATAACAGGAGCCGCGGGATTTGTAGGCTCAAATATTGCAAAAGAATTAGTTGAAAAAGGAGAGGAAGTTGTAGGTGTAGATTGTTTTACAGATTATTATTCTAGAGATTTAAAGGAAAGAAATATCAAAGAACTTAAAAATTATAATAATTTTAAATTTATTGAAGCAGATTTACTTGATATGGATCTTAATAAACTGCTAAAAAATATTGATTATATATATCATCAGGCAGCACAGGCTGGAGTGAGATCAAGTTGGGGTCAAGACTTTGAGATTTACAGCCGCAATAATATTCTTCTAACGCAAAAACTTTTGGAAGCTGCTAGAGAAAGTAAAGAGTTGAAGAAATTTGTGTATGCTTCATCATCTTCAGTATATGGAGATACAAACAAATTACCAATGCAGGAAGATAATCGTCTACAGCCCGTTTCACCCTATGGAGTTTCTAAATTGGCAGGAGAAAATCTCTGTTATTTATATTATAAAAATTTTAAAGTTCCAGCAGTTTCACTGCGTTATTTTACTGTTTATGGAGTAGGCCAGAGGCCTGATATGGCATTCCACATATTTATCAGATCGTTTTTGAAAGGAGAGAATATACATATTTTTGGAGATGGGAAACAATCTCGAAATTTTACTTATGTAAGTGATATTGTGAGAGCAAATATTCTTGCTGCTGAAAAGGGGCCGGCAGGAGAAATAATTAATATCGGTGGTGCAGGGGAAGGTATCAAGTTAAATGAGACATTAGAGTTAATAAAAGAACTTACAAATAGAGAAACTGAAGTAATTTATACTGATAAGGTAAAAGGCGATGTAAAACATACCTCAGCTGATATTTCTAAAGCAGAAAATCTACTTAATTATTCTCCTGGAGTTGATTTTCAAACTGGTCTGTCACGAGAAGTAGAATGGCTTAAAAATATTTATTTATAGGACATGAGAGTGAAATATTTTTATTTAATACAATCTTTAAATTATATTTCTAAATTATTAAGCTGACTTTCTGAAGGGTAGTGAGATTATGGAAGATTATAAATTTTATCTCTCTATAGTTATACCAGTTTATAATGAAATAGATAACCTGGATATACTTGTTTCTGGGATTGAAGAAGTTTTTTCTGATAGAGCATATAATTATCAGATAATATTTATTGATGATGGAAGTATTGATGGCAGTGGTAGAGAACTTGATCAGCTTGCAGATGGAAAAGATTATATCAGGATTTTGCATTTTTATAAAAACAATGGACAGTCAGCAGCATTTCTGGCAGGTTTTCGCAATTCAGAAGGGAAATACATAGCCACACTTGATGCAGATCTACAGGTTGATCCAGCAGATGTTTTTAAATTGATTCCCTATTTAGACAAATATGATTTAGTAGTAGGGATTAGAAATAAAAGGAATGATGGTTTTAAAAAGAAGATATCTTCATTAATTGGTAATGGAGTCCGCA
>CAZLIW010000255.1:0-3229 GCA_964559325.1 uncultured Halanaerobium sp.
GTTGTAAAAATTTCGAATATTATCCACGAAGAAAATATAGAATATCTGGATAAATGTTTGAATAAAGGAAAAGGTGTAATTATCTATACAGGGCACTTTGGAAATTGGGAACTTATGGGGGCTGCCTTAACTTTAAAAGGATATAAGGTAAATGCCATAGCCAGAACCCAGAATAACTCTATTATGGACGAAAAAATTAATTTTATCAGAGAAAATGTAGGTGTCAGTATTATTCCTAAAGGTGCTTCTGTAAGAAAAGCATACAAAGCTTTAAAACAGGGAGAGATAGTAGTTATTTTAGGTGATCAGGATGCAAGAGAAAAGGGCTGGAAGATGGATTTTTTTGATAAACCTGCTTCCACATATACAGGAGCTGTACAGCTGGCTGAGAGAACAGGTGCTGCTGTTGTGCCGGCATTTTTGCTTAGGGAAGGCTGGTTAAAGCACAGATTTTTATTTTATTCACCTATTTTTGTTGATAGAAAAGCAGATAAAGCTGTGCAGAAGGATATACTTCAGGATTTACTGGATATAACAGAAAATATTATAAGGAGATATCCAGATCAGTGGATGTGGCTGCATAAGCGCTGGAAAACCTATCAATAGCTGGAGAGGATTTTATGTATTTTTTTTATAACATACTGTTAAATATTATTACACTGATTTTAATTCCATATTATGCTTATAATGGTCTCCGGAGTGGAGAAGAGTTGGGATTAAGAGAAAGATTTGCTTTTTACAGAGATGATCTAAAGCTGATTTTTCCTGCTGACATGGTTATCTGGGTTCATGCTGCCTCGGCTGGAGAAACACTTGCAGCTAAAGAATTTATAGAAGGTTTAAGAGAAAAATATCCTTCTGCTCGAATTGTTTTTTCTAATATGACTCCTACAGGCAGAAAAATTGCCAGAGAAAAAATAGATACTGCTGACTGCTTTATTTATCTGCCTTTAGATTTAAAATGGATTGTCAAAAGGGCTGTTAAATTTTTTAAGCCAGAGTTATTTGTTTTAATTGAAACAGAGCTGTGGCCAAACCTGATAAAAGAACTGGACAGCACCGACTGTTCTATAATGCTTGCCAGCGGCAGAATAAGTGATGATACTTTTAATAAATATAAATACATGTCAGCTATTATGGAAGATATGCTGCATAGAATAGATATTATAAGTATGCAGAGCCGAGAAGGTTATAATAAAATTATCGAACTTGGGGCACCAGAAGATCATGTCTGTATAAATGGGAATTTAAAATACGACATAGATGTTGGTAATCTGAATAAAGATAAATTAGCGAAAAAAAGGGAATTATTTAATCTCAAAGATAACACACCGGTTTTAACTGCCGGCAGTACTCATAAGGGAGAAGAAGAAAAAATACTGGATGTTTATAAAGAATTGAAAAATGATTTCAGCAGACTGAAGCTGTTTTTGGCACCCAGATATGTTGAAAGAAGAGAAGAACTGCAGTCACTCTGTGGGGAATATAATTTTAATTCTGTACTATATACAAAATTGAAAAAGGGGTTTTATGTAGAAAATAACAGCGCAGATATTGTAATTGTAGATACAATGGGAGAGCTGGCAGACCTGTACTATTTTGCTGATATTATTTTTGTTGGGGGAAGTCTAATTAAAAGAGGCGGGCACAATGTTATTGAAGCTGCAGCAAGATCAAAGGTGGTTCTTTTTGGGCCCAGCATGTATAATTTCAAGGAAGAAAGAGATTTTCTGCTGGAAAACAATGTGGGATTTAAAGTTAAAAACAAAGAAGAGTTATATCAAAAAACTTACGAACTTTTATCAAATAGAGATGAAATGGAATATATTGGGAAAAACGCCGGAAATATTCTGGCAGAAAATAGAGGAGCAGTGGACAAACATCTTCAGCTAACTGAATTCCTTTTTAAAAAAGGAGTAGATTTAAATGAAAAATGATGATCCGGAAAAAATACTTATTACCAGACTGAGTGCAATAGGGGATGTAATCCATGCTTTACCGGCAGTTTATGCTGTCAGGCAGAAACATCCTGATGCACAGATAGACTGGCTGGTTGAAGATAAAGCTTATCCGCTTGTAAGTTTAAATCCCTATATAGATAATGTTATCATTCTGCCGAGAAAAGAGTGGAAAAAACTGCACAGAGAAGAAGGATTTTTTAAGGCTATAAAATCTTTTGCTGCTTTTTTTAAAAAAATGAGAAAAAAAGAATATGATATATTTCTTGATCTTCACGGTTTATTTAAAAGTGCATTTGCAGGTTTTTTAATAAAAGCAGATTTGAGAATTGGGCCTGCAGATGGAAGAGAGCTGAGCACTTTTTTATATCAGGCAAAGATCGAAATACCAAATAAAAAAATGCATCAGGTGGAAAGAGCCCTTCATCTGGCATCAAGTGTTGGAGTTGAGACAGAGGAGATCAATTATGGTTTGGTTATTCCTGATGATTTAAAAAATAATATTGATATTGTTTTTAATACTTATAGAATTCCAGCAAAAAAGAAACTTGTAGTTATTAATCCCTTCACCACCTGGGAGTCTAAAAACTGGTATTTAAGTAGGTATTTTGAACTGGCAGAAAAACTTATTGAAGAAGGTCACTATATAATTTTTACTGGATCTAAAAGTGACAGAGAAAAAATTGAGAAATTTGAGGCTATAAATAATGATAATTATGTTAATCTTGCCGGGAAAACTTCGCTGAAAGAACTGGCAGCTGTTTATAAAAGGGCAGATCTTTATATTGGTGGAGATACAGGACCAACCCATCTTGCAGCTGCACTTGGACTAAAAGTAATTTCTCTTATGGGACCTACGGATTCTGATTCACATGGTCCTTATGGTAAAGGAAATACAGTTATTCAGGACAACAGCCTGGAATGTATTGGCTGTTGGAAGAGGAGCTGCAGCAGAGACATGCAGTGTATGCGCCTTATAACAGTTGAACAGGTTCTGAGAATTGTCAAAAATAAATTAGCTGACTGATATTTACTTTTAAGTTGTAAAGGAATGATCTAATGGAGAATATTAATAAAATAGTTGTTGTTGATCTTCTGTATCTGGGAGATTTAATATTTGCCTATCCTTTTTTTGAAGAGCTCAGAAAAAACTATCCAGAGGCCAGAATTGATCTGGTGGCAAACAGCAAATTTGCGGAAATAGCAAGAAAAAATAACAATATAGATCATGTTTATTCTTTTAATAAAGAATGGCCTGCTGCCCGTTCTTT
>CAZLIW010000256.1:0-3185 GCA_964559325.1 uncultured Halanaerobium sp.
ACATTGATTCCACAACCTGAAGTGCCATATCTTTAGAAAAACTGTATATAATAGATCCCTTAAGATCTCCAGTAACTCCAATTATCACATTGGCTTCTTTTCTACTTACAAGCCCTTCCTGTACAGAAACATTTCCTTTTCTGGGCTCAAGCTGTAGCATTGTCTGAAAAACAGAATCAGTTGCTGCAATTATTGGATTTAAATATTCTGCATTCATTATTATTTTCCCTCCTCAATAGAATTTATATAATCACCAATCTTCTGATCAGTTGAGGCCACATGATTTATAAGCCAGGTAAGCAGCCGCCCGCTGAATTCCATAACAAAATCTTCATTATAATCATTATTTCTATATTCTTTTTGAAAATCAAATACTTCCTGTTTGAAATTTTCATGTATTTCATGATGTTCTTCATAACCTGGATAATTATATTTTTTCTGAAGAGCTTCTTCAGAGTCAAAATGTGTAACTACATATTCTCCCATAAAATCAAGTGTTTTTTCTACTTCTTCTTTTTTTACATCTTTTTCACTGTCACTTCTTACAGTTTTAATAAAATTACCAAGTCTTTTAAAAAGTTCCTTATGCTGCTTATCAACAAGTTCAACTCCTATTTTATAATCATCACGCCAAATCATAATTTCACTCCTTCTTATGGATTTAAAATTATTATTAATAATTATTACTATATATTTCTATAAAATCATCTAATTTCCTTCTTGAATCTTCTATTTTTCTTAATTATTACGAATAACATGCCGAATTTTTAAAAAGAAAAAGACCAGCTTATAAAAAGCTGATCTCGATCGTATTAGTATTATACATTTATTATATAATTTCAAAACATTTATCCTGTCCTATTCTACCTGATTCTTAGTATTTCAAATTTATAATTTATTTTAAAGCAAATATTTAATACTAAAATATAGTCTATGAAGCCTGTGAACTGAGCCTTTTTTTCCTTTCCAGTCCTGCTTTTTTCTTTTTCTTTCTTCCAGCCTGAAAATTGATAAATCCGGCCAGTATAATAACTGATCCACCAAAAATACTCAATCCATCTGGGATTTCACTGAACAGAAAAATACCTATTACTGCAGAAAATATTATATTAGAATATGCATAGATTGATACTTCTCCTGCCGGTGCTAGTCTATAAGCATTAGTGACAAAGAATTGAGCAACTACTCCAAATACACCAACTGCAAATAGGGCCAGCATTTCATTTACGGTTGGAACAACAAAATCACCAAAAAACATAAAAGGTATAGTAACTAAAGTAGCAAATCCACAAAAATAAAATACTATTGTGTCAGCTGAGTCACTTTTTCTCAAATACCTCAAAATTGTATGAGCTGTTCCAGCAAAAATACCGGAACTAAGTGTCACAAGGGCCGGTATTATAGATGCATCAAATCTCGGCTTTATTACAAAAACTGCACCAACTACTGCAAATGCCAGAGCAGCCATCTGTGGTTTCCCAATTTCTTCTTTAAGAAAAACTGCTGCCAGTACAATTATAAAAAATGGAGAAATCTTATTTAAAATAACTGCATCAGCCATCTTGAGCTGAGAAATACCATAGAAATAAGCTGCAACACTTAATACACCGAATAAACTTCTAAACAGCACCATTTTAATATTATTTGCTTTTATACTGTTTCCATTTTTTCGGATCATATAAACTGCAATAAACATCCCAACCAAATTTCTAAAAAATATCTTTTCTGCCAGCGGTATCTCTCCCAAAAACTTTACTGTTCCTGCCATAAGTGCAAAAAACAGTGAGGACAAAAGCATATAAGCTATGCCCTTTTCATTATCATTCACTTTTAACACCTCTAATTATTTTTATTATTTCCTTATCTGAGCTTCATCATCAGCAATTATACAGTGGCAAAAAGTTCTTGTAAAGGGCTTATTGACATTTAATAAAATACTGATATTAATAACAAAATACTTTATTATAAGTACTATGAAAATATATTAGACAGCATTAAAAATAGGTAATGACTGATATACTGCATTGTTCAGTTAAATTATCATTTTATACAAAATTATCAGCATATTTTTAATCTTTAGCCATCAAAAAATAATACAGTTAAACACAAAAAAAGAACAACCCGGTACTCATACCGAGTCATTCTTTTCTAAAATTAATCTATACTTTATTCTATTTTCTATTTTAATCTCAGGAGATTTTCTGCAAATTTAGTAGCAGAATCCAGGTCCCATTCCATAACCAGAATTTCTTTCAAAATTGTTAAAATTTCTTCCCATCATGCCAGGACGATGGCTGAAGTTATTATAACTTCTCGGGCCAAAGCTTCTACCCCTCATACCGGATCCATAGTTTCCTCTTGATTCATAGTTTCCATCAAATCTTCCATAATCTCTTCCATTAAATCTCTGCTCAAAATTAGCTCTATTGTTCTCAATTGTTTCCAGCTGTTCTTCTGTCAGCAGAGCTTCAATATCCTGCTGATGTTCTTCACGCATTTCTGCTAATTTTTCAACAATAACTTCTATTTCATCCTCAAGTGCTCCAATTTCTTCATTGCTGGCACCTTTAACATATAAATCTCTCGAATCCCATCTTAAATTTCTAAGCTGATCTCTTAACTCTTCTGTTGCAGTATAAAAATCTTCTCTCAATTCTGAAATCATGTCAATCTGACTTTCAGTTAATTCTACTGTTTGATATCCAGTCCCTGTCTGTGGAACAGCTGTACCCTGTTTCATACCATAACCACCATATGCCATAACAGAACTGCCCACTCCAACCAGTGCCAGACTAACAATCAAAATTCCTACTAAAATTTTTCTCATTATTTTCAACCCCTTTAATTTAATGTGTTATTTTTGCTTTCTGAGTTCATTATAGGAGTTAAATTTGAAGGAATTATGAATTTAAGAAAATAATTTAATTTTCCTGCATTAATTTTTTCATTTTATACTTTTCTGCAGCCCCGGCACTCTTTTTTTCTTTAATTTCATTATATTTTAATTCTCTTTTTAACTTCCAGTAACTCTCAAGTCGTTTTTGATCTAATTTCTCTCATACCGGGAGTATCTATCAATATTCCTCCAGATTCAAGCAGAAACATTTCTCTATTTGTAGTTGTATGCCTTCCCCCTACTGTCATCTTCTCTAATCTCTTTTACTTTTTGTACTTCCCTACCCAGC
>CAZLIW010000257.1:0-3179 GCA_964559325.1 uncultured Halanaerobium sp.
AGCTTAATGAGGCCAGTGTGATTATAACAGTTGCTGGAATGGAAGGAGCTCTTGCCAGTGTTGTTGGTGGTCTGGTTGATAAACCGGTAATTGCTGTACCTACAAGTGTTGGTTATGGAGCTAATTTTGGTGGTGTTTCGGCTCTGCTTACCATGCTCAACAGCTGTGCAAGTGGGGTTGGAGTTGTAAATATTGATAATGGATTTGGAGCTGCCTATCTGGCGGCTACAATTAATATGCAGATAGAAAATGCAGGAGAAGAGGGGAAGTAAGATGGAGAAAATACTATATTTTGAATGCAGTTCGGGAATTAGTGGTGATATGACAATAGCCGCACTGCTGGATTTAGGTCTGGATAAGGAAGAATTTTTAAATAAGCTTAAAAAACTTAACTTATCCGGTTATGAAATAGAAATAAAGAAAACACAGAAAAATGGAATTACAGGGACTGATTTTAAAGTTGTTTTGGATAACACAGCACATCCTGACCACATTCATGAACACAGTGATGACCATGAACACAATCATGACCATGAACACAATCATAATGATGATCAGCACAGCCACGGTCATAATCACAGTAATGATGAAAAAAACCACATACATGATCATATAGAAAGTGAAGGACATCATCATTCAGACAGTGGAAAACATCACCACCGAAATCTGGGTGATATAGAGAAATTAATTGATGAAAGTGAACTGAACGATAATATAAAAGAATTGAGCAAAAAGATTTTTAGTTATGTAGCTGAAGCAGAGGCAAAAGTACACAATAAACCTTTAGATAAAGTTCACTTTCATGAAGTTGGAGCAGTTGATTCTATTGTAGATATTGTAGGTGCTGCAGTACTGATAGATATGCTTGATGTCGATTATATTTATTCTTCAGCAGTTCCAATTGGTTCTGGTTTTGTAAATGTAGCTCATGGAAATATTCCGGTACCTGCTCCGGCAACTATAGAAATTCTTAAGGATGTACCTGTATATGCTTCCGGTATTAAAAGTGAAATTGTAACTCCAACCGGGGCTGCTATTATAAAAACTCTGGCAGAGGAGTTCTGTCCACTGCCTGAGGTTGAGATTAAAAAAATCGCCTATGGTGCAGGAAAGAAAGATCTGGAAATTACGAATATGCTGAGAGTTTATTTGGCTGAGAAAACTAAAAAAAAAGTGAAGGCCTGCTGATATTAGAAACAAATATTGACGATATGAGTGGAGAAATTTATTCCTATCTATTTCCAGAATTATTTGCCGCAGGAGCTCTGGATGTCTATATAACAAATATATTTATGAAGAAAAATCGACCTGCCCAGAAACTTAGTGTTCTCTGTACTGAAGAAAAAAGAGAAAAGCTGGAAAAAATTATCTTTAATGAAACAACAACTTTAGGTATAAGGAAATATCATGTTGAGAGGAGCTGTCTGAAGCGAGAACAGTTTATATTTGATTGTTCTCTTGGAAAAGTGAAAATTAAAGCAGCTTATCTGGACGGAGAGAAAATTAAATCTGCACCAGAATATGAAGATTGCAAAAAGCTGGCACGAGAAAATGATATTCCGCTTAAAGATGTTTATGATTTGATAAAAAGAGAAGCTGAATGAAATCTTAAATATATAATAATATATAATTGCCCGGTATCTGGAATATTTCCACAGCCGGGCTTTTTTATTTTTAAAAAAGGTTTTTGCAGGTAAATATAGAATAATATTATTTAGTGACACGAAATTAATATTCGTGCTATCAAGAGGAGGTGTTTTTTTGTCCAGCTTAAAGCGTTTTGGCGTTTCAATAGATGAAGAGCTTCTTGAGCGTTTTGATAAAATTAATAAAAGAGTATATAATAACAGGTCTGAAGCAATAAGAGATCTGATTAGAGAAAAAATAATAGAAGAAGAAAATAAGACAGATGAGTCGATTGTGGTTGGGACTTTAACACTCATTTATGACCACCACAAATCCGGTTTAACCGATAAAATGAATCAGCTGCAGCATGATTATCACTGCATGTTCAAGACCAATCTTCACCTGCATTTAAATCATGATTACTGCCTTGAAGTAATTGTTGTTGAGGGTAAGATGAAGAAGCTGAATGAGGTTAGTAGAAGACTCATTGCACTAAAGGGAGTTAAACATGGAGAATTGACTGTTGCCAATATTAAGGATGTGGAGGATAGAGAATATGATAAAGAGAGGTACTGGTAAAATATTATTATTTGTATTAATAATTTTATTTATTTTTAGTAATTTAGCTGCTGCCCGCACAATTAAAGATCTGTCCGGAAGAACTGTTGAAATACCGGATAAAGTAGAAAAAATTGTGCCTGCTGGTCCGGGTAGTTTGAGAATAGCAGTTTATCTCCAGGTGGATAAAATGGTGGCAGGAATTGAAGAATTTGAGCAGAGGAATCAGCAGAGACCGTATATACTGGCAAAGCCTGAACTGACTCAGCTGCCTGCTGTAGGTCCTCAATTTGGAGGAGATGCGGAACTTATTGCAGCAGTCGAACCTGATCTGATTATTATGTCTTATATGCCTGCATCAGAAGCAGATAAAATGAGTAAAAAAACAGGAATACCAGTAGTTCTGATCAATGATGGTTCTGCTGGTTCAATGGGAGAAGATGAGCTGTTTTCTGCCGTGGAATTTATTGGCAAAGTACTTGGAAAAGAAAAAAGAGCGATGGAAATAAAAGAAAAATATCTGGATTATAAATCTGATTTAAAAAGAAGAGTAGAATTATCTCAAATGCAATTATCTCAGAAAATATATATAGGTGGAATAGGATTTAAAGGAGCTCAGGGAATCACCTCTACTGAGACAGATTATCTTTCTTTTGCCTACCTTGGTATAAACAACATTGCTCAGCAAAAAGGTGGAGGTAATATTATGATAGGCAGAGAACAGCTGCTTCTCTGGGATCCTGAGGTTATTTTTATAGATCAGGGTGGAATTGACCTTGTTAAAAAAGATTTAACAAGGCCAGAATTTAAATATTTAAGTGCTGTGAAAAATGATAATTTATTTACACTTCTTCCCTATAATCACTACACAACTAATTTTGCCACTGTTCTTGCAGATGCTTATTATATCGGTAAAAAAATGTATCCTGACAGTTTTAAAGATATTAGAGCTGATAAAAAAGCAGATGAGATATACAGATTTTTTGTAGGGGAAG
>CAZLIW010000258.1:0-3169 GCA_964559325.1 uncultured Halanaerobium sp.
AAAGTGATTTTAGAAGTTACAGGCAACAAAAAGCTGTCAAAAATGGTTAAAGAAGCAGCCGATGCAAAAACAAAAATTATTGACTCAGAAACTGCTTTAATTCTTTTTAAAATTGTTAATTCTAGAGAAGATATGATACAAAAAATGGAGGAAGAAGCAGATAAGCTCAGCCGACTTGCAGGTGATATTGGGAGTACAATTGAAGAAATCAGCAGCCGAAATCAAAAGAATATAAAAGAACTGGATGAGACAGCAGAAAAATTAAAATCTGCCTCAGAAAGCAGTAAAACAAACCTTCAGAAAACAAATGATATAGTAAAATTTATAAAAACAGTTTCTGATCAGACAAAAATGCTGGGTTTAAATGCCGCTATAGAAGCAGCAAGAGCAGATGTAAAAGCAAATGGATTTAATGTAGTTGCAGATGAAATAAGAAAACTTGCAGATGAGACAGGATCTTCTGTTAAGGAGATAACTGGATTTATCGATAAGCTTAATGAATCAACTGAAAATACAAGAATCAATATTACAGATATGAACGAAAGAGTTGATAAGTTTACAGAAAACGAAAAGATTATAACAGAAAAACTTCAAAATGCAGCAGCTAGAATAACTGATATGTCTGAAAGCTTATCTGAAATAATTGAATAGAACTTAAAAATTTAAAATAGAGGATTAAATTTATGTCTGGTGAAATTAAAAAAATTATTTTTAATATTTTTTGATTAGTATTTATAATTTTTAATGAACTGTTTTAACAAATAATAATTTGTCAGCATTAAGAAGATAAACATCGACGGCAAATTTTATATAACATAATGAAAATAGGTTAATAGAATAGAGCAAATAGGTTAATAGAATAGTTTGAATAATTTAACACATTTAAAGGGCTAATAAAAAGGATAAATTGCAGAAAAAGAGAATTAAATATATAGATATAGTTTATTTCACGTAAAAAAGGAGGCAGATATGATATTTAAAAGAATTAAATCAGAAGGTTTAGCTCATTATTCTTATATTATTGGTGACGGCACAGAAGCAGCAGTAATCGATCCCCGCAGAGATATAGATATTTATTTAAAAGCTGCAGAAGAAGAAGGAGTTAAGATAAAATACATATTAGAAACACATAGAAATGAGGATTATATTATAGGTTCAAAAAAGCTGGCAGAAAAAACTTATGCATTAATAAAACATTCTGATGATCAGCTTGATTATCAATATGGAGAATCAGTTGTGGAAGGAGATAAGTTTAAGCTGGGTAGGCTTGAATTAGAAGCAGTACATACACCAGGACATACAAAAGGTTCACACAGCTATATACTATATGATTTTGATGGTAGTCCATGGATGGTGTTTAGTGGTGATGCTTTATTTGCAGGAGATATTGGCAGACTGGACTTTTATGGAGCAGATATGATCGAAGAGATGGCAGGTCGTCTTTATGACGCTCTATATAATAAGATATTACCTTTAGGAGATGGAGTAATACTCTGTCCTGCTCATGGTGCTGGCTCTGTATGCGGCAGCCTTATTGCAGAGAGAGAGTGGACAACAATTGGCATAGAAAAAAGATCCAACCCCCGTCTTCAGTACAGTAGTAGAGAAGAATTCCAGAAAAATGTTGGTGAAATGCACAAAAAACCAGCGTATTTTGCAGAAATGGAAGAAATGAATCTTTTGAGTCCTTTAGACAGTGGTCATCCTTTTGTTCCAGCTTTAAATGCAGAGGAATTTGAAAAGCTGGCTGCTGAAGATGATACTGTAATTTTAGATACCAGAACTGAAACAGAGTTTTCTTCAGCTCATATATCAGGTTCTCTGTCAATCTGGTCGCAAATTATCAGCAGTTTTGTCGGCTGGCTTGTCCCTACAGACAAAAAAATTCTGCTTGTAAATGATGGAAATTATCCTGGAGAAATTGTTCGTCAGCTTTATCGAATGGGATATGACAGAATATCAGGATATTTAAGTCGAGGAATTTTGAACTGGCATATGTCAGGAAGAAAAAGCGAAAAAGTAAAAACAATTAATGTTGATAAACTCTGCAGCCTTATTGATTCTGGTGAAGATTACTGGCTGCTTGATATAAGAAAAAAGGAAGAGATTGAAAAAGAAGGAAAAATAGCAAATGCACATGAAATACCACTAACAGAAATTAAGTATAACCTTAATCAGATTGAAAAAGATAAGGTGATATATATATTCTGTGGAAGTGGAATGAGATCTATGACAGCTGCCAGCATATTAAAAAGAGAAATAGAAGCAGATATTAAGGTTGTCCTGGGAGGATTAAGTGGATGGTCATCAACAACCTGCCCGATTAAAGACTAAACTGAAAAATGATTTTATATACTAATATTTACTGGAAAAATATATTTATAGAAATATACCGGTAGAAGATTATGATAGAAATATAATGATAGAAAAACAGCCCATATGGGCTGTTTTTTAGTGATAATTCTTTAGTTCTTCTGGTTTATAAATTGTTATTTTTTTTCTGAAGGTTTTTATAATCCCCTTACTTTCAAATTGGCTCAGCATTCTGGAAACAGTTTCACGGCTGCTGCCAATCATACTGGCAAGTTCCTGCTGTGTAAGAGAAATATCCAGAATTATATTTCCATTTTTTTCTATACCATATTTTCGGGATAAAAAAGTAAGCAGACTGGCCATTTTCCCCGAACTGTCTTTTAAAGCAATATCTCTTACATTTTGCTGTGCTCTGCGCAGTCTGGTGCTCATTTCCTGCAGCAGTTTAATGCCAATAGTGGGATTTTTCATAATTACACTTTCTAAATCAGCCTGATTGAAAATTATCAAATTAGTTTGTTTCATTGTTACTGCACTGGCAGGATATTTTCCCCTGTCAAAAGCAACTATTTCAGCAATTATATCATTATCAGAAAAAATATTTAATATCTGTTCATCTCCATTTTCAATCATTTTCACCAGTTTAACCTGGCCAGATTTGATAACAAAAAATTGTCTGCCTGCTTCTCCTTCAAAAAAAATATATTCACCTTTTTTATATCTTTTTTCGGAAGCAATACTGTTTATAACTTTTAATTCATCTTCTGATAAAAGATTAAAAAAGGGTGTGTCATTTTTGATTGACATTAATTTCACCTCTACTAATATATTATATTCTATATAATATAATAATCAA
>CAZLIW010000259.1:0-3168 GCA_964559325.1 uncultured Halanaerobium sp.
TTTTTATGAGCCTTATAGAAAAAATATTTGAGGCAGGAGTAGTTGGAGCCGGTGGAGCCGGTTTTCCTACCCATGTTAAATATGACTGTGAAGCAGAATATCTGATTATCAATGGGGCAGAATGTGAGCCGCTTTTGATGACAGATAAATATCTCATGAGAACCTATCCAGCAGAGATGCTTGCAGCAGTTGATAAAATAGCAGAGCAAATAGGGGTTAAAAAAACAGTTTTTGCTCTTAAGAAAAAATATGAAAATGAAAGAGCCTGTCTGGAGAAAATAGTAGAAGACAAGGGTTATAAAATAGACTTTTTTCTGATGGACAGTTTTTATCCTGCCGGTGATGAGCAGATTATGGTTTATGACATAACAGGACGTACGGTTCCTGAAGGTGGTATACCTCTTCAGGTTGGTGCAGTAGTTACAAATGTTGGAACTCTGGTAAACAGTTATTTTGCTCTACAGGGAAAACCGGTGACAGATAAATATGTTTCTATGCTTGGTGAAGTAAAAGATCCCAAAATAATTAATGTTCCTATCGGTACTTCTATTAAAGACTGTATAACAGCAGCCGGTGGGGCATTAGTGGATGATTATGCAGTAATAATTGGTGGACCAATGATGGGTACCCACTGTGTAACAGATGAAGAGATAAACAGTGCTGTTATAAAAAAAACAGATGGAGCTATTATTGTACTCCCCAGAAACCATTATGTGATAGAAAGAAATCAGCAGAGCATGGAACATATGAAAAACCAATCTAAGGCCGCCTGTATACAGTGCCGGATGTGTACTGATTTCTGTCCTAGATATTTAATAGGACATGATATGGAGCCACACAGAATAATGAGAGCACTGGCCTATTCAGAAGATGAAGAAATTTTTAAGATGGCACAGCTATGCTGTGAGTGTGGAATATGTGAGCTTTATGCCTGTCCGATGGGATTATCACCTAGGCTTATCAATGTATATTTTAAAGAAAAAGCAGAAGGCAAGTATGAGAGTAAACAGGAAGAATACAGTGCTCATCCAATGAAAGAATACAGAAGAATACCCACAGACCGTCAGATTTCCAGACTTAATCTGAGAAAATATGATCATCAGACTCTTGCAGAAACCGAAAAAATTGAAATAAAAGAGGTTAAAATTCCCATGAACCAGCATATTGGTGCACCTGCATATCCTGTAGTAGAAGTCGGACAGCAGGTCAAAAAAGGAGATCTTGTGGGAAAAGCTAAGGAAGACAGTCTTAGTGCCAATATACATGTCAGTTTAGAGGGAAAAATTATTAAGGTAGACGAGAAAGAAGTAGTAATAAGAAAAAGTTCTGAGGTGGTATTATGATTACTACAATAGGCTTACTTGAGTTTAACTCAATCAGCCAGGGTATAAAAGTAGCAGATATAATGAAAAAAGCAGCAGATGTAGATCTTATCTTGGCACAGCCGACCTGTCCGGGTAAATATACTATTTTAATTTCTGGAGATGTAAGTGCAGTTAAATCTTCTGTAAAATCAGGAATAGAAAAAGGTGATCCGTTTGTAGTAGATCATCTTGTTATATCAAGAATAAATAATCAGCTTTTAAATGCAATTAATGCAACTACAGAGATAGACAAAGTTAATGCAGTTGGTGTTCTGGAATATTTCAGTATAGCAAGTGCTATAATCGGTGCAGATACAGCAGCCAAAGCAGCACAGGTTGATCTTATACAGGTAAGGCTGGGTACAGGTCTGGGAGGAAAGGCATATGTAACATTTACAGGAGATGTCAGTGCAGTAGAGCAGGCTCTTAATGCAGGAGCAGCTGCAGGTAAGGACAATGGAATGCTCTATAATAAAGTATTTATTTCTTCTCCTGATAAAGATGTATTTAAAACACTGCTTTAATTTAAACTGCAGATGTAAAATATTTTCGAAAAATGCTGCAGCTGCTGCTATAAAGAGGAGATGGTTGAATGAATTCTTTTAATTTTGAGTTTCAGATAAAGACAAAAATAAAGTTCGGATCCGGGAAAAGGAAGGTTCTGCCTCAAACAGCAGCTGATCTGGGATGCAGAAATTTAATGATTGTCGCAGATGAGGGTATAAAAAATGCCGGTATTCTGGATATGATAACAGTAGAGCTGGATGGAAAAATTAATTATGCTATTTTTGATAAAGTTAAACCAGATCCTACGATAGATATAATAGATCAGGGTGTTAAATTTGCAATAGAAAACAGTGCAGATACCCTGCTTGCAGTAGGTGGAGGAAGTCCTATTGATTCTGCAAAGGCGATTAGAGCTGCCTGTCAGCAGAAAGAACTGAATGAAAAAAACAGCAGACATATACCTTTAATCACAGTTCCCACCACCTCTGGTTCGGGCAGTGAGGTAACAAAAGCAGTAGTAATTACAGATGAAAAAACTCAAAATAAATTTTCCGCTGTAGATGAAAGTCTGACACCGGATATAACAGTGGTTGATCCAGAACTTACCAGAACACTTCCACCACATTTGACTGCAATTAGCGGTATGGATGCTTTAAGTCACTGTATAGAGTCCTATGTATCACAGGATGCAGTACTGCCATTTGAAATGATAGCAACCAAAGGGATAGAGATGGTAAATACTTATCTGCGTCCGGCAGTGGGGAATGGTAATAATATGAAAGCACGAGAAGGTATGTCTCTTGCCAGTCTTTTTGGAGGAATTGCTCTAAGCAACTGTGGTCTGGGTCTGGTACATGCTGTTGCCCATCCACTTGGAGGGAGATTTAAAATTCCTCACGGACTTGCAAATACTATACTGCTCCCACATGTTATGAAATTTAATGTAATTTCTAATCCGGCTAAATTTGCAAATATTGCTCGTCTGATGGGGGTTAATATTTCGAATATGACTGAAATGGAAGCAGCCAGAAGAGCTGCAGATGAAGTAAAGAAACTAACAGCAGATATTGGACTTCCAACAGGATTAAAAGAGTTTGGAGTTGACAGTTTTGAAGAAGTTGCAGATCTGGCTCTTGAAGAAGAGCTTATGCTCAGGAGTAATCCGAGGCCTGTAAAAAGAGAAGATATTATAAAAATTCTTAAAGATGCTTACTAATAAAATAAAGTTTTTATACTAATAAAATATGATAGGCTAGATAATTAAACATGAAAAGACTATTAGTAATAATTAGTCTAT
>CAZLIW010000260.1:0-3157 GCA_964559325.1 uncultured Halanaerobium sp.
TATACACTTCTTCACTGTCAGTAATTAAATCATTATCTACGACCATATTAATCAGTTCTTTTATTACTTCGTTTTTTTTTTCTGCTCTCTAGATTCATTTTAATAAGACTGGTATTTATGAATTCTTTTACTTTTTTTTAAGAAACCCCTCTCTAATTTTATTTAAGTTTTTCAACTTTTATTTTATTTATTATATCTTCAATATTTTTTTTGTTTATTTCAGAAATTTTGCCTTTTTCTACAAAAGCTGTTGCAAGTGCCGAAGAATAAATTCCCATTTCTTTAAGATCAACTTTTTCGCTAATTTTTTTTGCCAACCCAGCTACCATAGTATCTCCTGCTCCTACAGTTGTCTGCTTCACTTTTACAGCTGGAGTATAAAACCTGTAAGCTTCTTCTTCTGAAGCTATATATGAACCATTACTCCCAAGGGATACCATAATGACTTTTACCCCTTGATTAAATATATATTTTGAAGCTTCTAATAAATCACTATTTTTTTTTATTTTATTACCTGTTAAATTTTCGAGTTCTTCTAAATTTGGTTTAATTAAATATGGTTTTTCTTTAATTCCGGCTGAAAAAGGCCTTCCTGAACTATCAAAAATAACTTTACTTTTATTATCATTTGCAATCTTTATTAATTCTGCATAAGTATTTTCAACAGCTCCATCTGGTAAACTACCTGATAATATTAAAACTTTATTTTTTTTAAGATATTTTTTTAAATTATCTTTAAATAATTCCAGATCTTCCTGATCAATTTCACCATTTTCATTTATTTCCGTTTCTCTGTTTTTATTTTTTTCTTTAATTTTTAAATTTTGTCTTGTATTGTGTTCAGACCAGATAAAATCTGCTCTAACTTTATTTTTTTCAAGTATACTTTTAATTAAACGTCCATTACTTCCTCCAACTATCCCAAGTGCTATAGATTCTTCATCCAATTTAGTGAGCACTTCTGCCACATTAATACCTTTCCCTCCTGCCAGATCATGTACTACTTTAACTCTATTTAAACTACCTAATTTCAATTCATCAATAATAATTATGCGATCCATAGCGGGGTTTAAAGTAACTGTTAAAATCATTACCTCTACCTCCTTACTTATGCATTTTTTGTTTTAATAACATCTACACCCAGTTTATTTAATGCTTTTTCTATCTCTTCATCAATACTATCCGATATTATAAAATCCAGATCATCAGTTTTTATAAACCTGCTGAAATATACTTCTCCCCATTTTGAACTATCAAAAACTAAATATTTTTCCTGTGCTGAATCTAAAGCAATACTTTTTATTTTACTTTCATTTATATCTGGAGTTGTTCCACCATCTTTTACTGTAAATCCATTGCTTCCTATAAAAGCTTTGTCTACTCTAAGATTTTTAAGAAAACTCTCTGCCATAGGTCCTATCATTGCTTCTGTCTTCCATTTAAAATTACCTCCAACTACAACAAGTTCACAGTTCAGTTTTAATTCATTTATTCTATTGATTATATGTAGTGCATGGGTAACAACAGTTATATTTTCTTTTTTAGTTAAATATTCTATTATCTGCCTTGTAGTTGTACCGGCATCTAAAAAAATGGTATCTCCTGATTGAATTATTTCTGCTGCTTTTTTACCAATTGAAATTTTTTCATCTATAAATTTATCTTCTTTTTCTTTAAAAGATGGTTCTAATTTACTGCTCCCACTTAAAATTGCTCCACCATGAGTTCTTCTCAAAAATCCTTCTTTTTCAAGACCAGATAAATCTCTTCTAATTGTTGCACGTGAAACATCAAATTTATTGCTGAGTTCTTTAACACTTGTTCTTTTTTCTTTCTGCAGCAGTTTAACTATTTTCTTCTTTCTTTCTTCTGCAAACATTAAAAATCCTCATTTCTATTTTTTATTTACAATATTATTGCTTATTTATTTTCGTTTATGTTTGTTTTTGTTCAATTATGATTATATATTATCTGTTTATGATTGTCAAATGAATTTTCAAAATATTTTTGATTGTTTTATTTATTTTATTTGGTATTATGTTTATTATATTTTTAAAATATAGTTATAAAATTAAAATTATAAATGAAACTTTAATTTTTTTTAAAGATAATAAATAAAAAACTCCCACCCTAAGCGAAAACTTAGAATGGGAAAAAATAATTTATTTGATATAATCAAGAACAATCACCTTTTTGTTTTTTACATCTGATAGATTAAACACAGCACTATCTATAAGCTGAATATCTTCTTTATTAAATTTATTTGTAAAGTATTCGACTCCAGTGATTGGAAAATCGAGTTCTGCTGTTTTATAATGCATTGGGATTACTATTTCTGGATCAATTTTTTTAGTTATTTCATAAGCCTGATCTGCATCAATAGTATAATATCCTCCAACCGGTATCAATAAAACATCACATGTTTTAAGCTTTTTAAAATCATTATCACTTAAAGAATGACCAAGATCTCCCATATGGCAGAAAGTTTTATCTGCAAATTCAATCATAAAAATTAAATTTTCTCCTCTATCTTCACCTTTATTATCATCATGATATGTCTTAACTGCTTTTATAGATACTTTATCATTTTTGAAACCAGATTTATTATCAACAATTTCAAAATCCCCATCAATTCTACTAACAGCATTGTGATCAAAATGTTGATGGCTTACAGTTACAATATCAGGCTTATCTGTAACTTTTTTGTAGGGTAAACTATCATCATATGGATCAGTAATAATTTTAATATCATCATTTTTAATTAAAAAACAGGAATGTCCCCACCATTTGATCTTCATAATATCCCTCCTATTTTATATTTTCAATACAATACAAATAACTCGTATTATTATTATACAATATCAAAAAAGTTATGTAAAAATATTAAATAAAAAAAGACCGGTAAAGGTCTTTAAATAAAATGGCTCCCCGAGCAAGACTCGAACTTGCGACAAGATGATTAACAGTCATCTGCTCTACCAACTGAGCTATCGGGGAACATTAATAATTATATTAAAATTTAATTTTAATTTTCACTCTGAAACATATTTTAACATATTATAATTCATTTTGCCAGAAAAAAATAAAAAACATCCCTTAAAATAAAAAAAGGATCCGGCAGTGACCTACTCTCCCACACCGTTACCAGTGCAGTACC